>JAIJLI010000183.1 GCA_022722495.1 Dialister sp.
CAGGGGATCTATGTAGAAACAAAGAAGACGACACTGGACTGGATGAAGCTCTTCCATAAGCATTTTCCTTTTGAGACGGCGCTTCCGCTGGATGATGTCATGCAGGATCTGCGTCTTCGGAAAAGTGCCTATGAAATCGCGCAGATGGAGCGTTCTGGAAGTATCCATGAGACGGTCTTGGATGTCGTCGCACCGAAGCTCATCCATGCGGGCATCAGTGAGGCAGAGCTTGCCATCGAGATCTACAAGGAAATGGTGATCCGCGGTTCTCATGGTACGGCGCGATTCAATCAGTCTCTGGGGGAAGAGGCCGTCGGGCTGGCGTCCTTCGGTAAGAGTGGTCTTGTCCGCACGGGGTTTGACGGCCCGGGAGGTACGGATGGGACCTGCATCGCGGTGCAGTCCATTGGGAATGCTTTCCGCCGCTTGAAAGAGGGACGGCTCGTCTATCTCGATATTCCCTGCGGTTTTGATGGCTATCATACAGATAAGACGGTGGTCTACTACTTCGGGGAACTGGCGAAGAATCCGGAGGCGGATGCCATTCTCAAAGCGCAGGAGGAGTGCCTTCGTCTGGAAGAGGAGGTCGTCTCTTTGATGAAGCCGGGGGAATCGATCGAGAATCTGTATCTAAAACCGATGGAAAAGTTTCAAAATATATATGGGGATGACTTCATGAACGGGGGCAAATTCCTCGGACACAGCATCGGGCTCGTGATGGATGAAGCGCCTGCTCTGGCAAAGGGCTTCAAGGAGGTGCTCGAGCCCGGTATGACGTTTGCGGTCGAACCGAAAATCGCGCTCCTTGGACTCGGCATGGTCGGGACGGAAAACACCTATGTCATCACAGAAAAAGGAGCACGCTCTCTCACGGGGCGGTCGTATCCTTTGAGAGAAATCCACGGCTGATCCGGGATCCTTTTGAATTTCCCATAAAAAATGCCATGCGGATCCATTGGGATCTGCATGGCGTTTTTATTGAAAGCCGTATTCTCTTAGTCATCCTCATCCAGCCACTCGACCTTGCCTGTTTCTATATCGTATACAGCGCAGGCGACCTGCTCCTCTCGGAGCAGAGGATCCTTTTCCGCGGAAAAGGCAGTGCGGATCTCCTTGCCGGCGCAGAGGACATTCAGATGGCAGGCCGCAAGAGGGTCTTTTTCCTCACCGATGGCTTCCCGGATGGTATCTACGATGTAGCGGATGTGTCCATCGGCTTCGCCATGGAGCGCGGCTTGCACGGCGCCGCAGCCGGTATGGCCAAGGATGACGACGAGGGGCGTTTTCAAATGGGATACGGCATACTCGATGGAGCCGAGCTGGTGGGCGTCGATCACATTTCCAGCGATGCGGATGGTGAAAAGCTCACCAAGACCACAGGAGAAGATGACTTCGGGGATGACGCGCGAGTCCGCACAGGTGATGACCACAGCGCGGGGAGACTGCCCAGCGGTCAGGGCGAGACGTTTCTCCGGGGAGATGTCTCCGGCAAAAGCACCGCTCTTTACATACGCGGCGTTTCCTTCTTTGAGTGTTTGTAAAACGATTTCTGATGTATGCACAGCTGCCTCCTTGTCCTTGACTACATGCTTATATACTACACCTTTTTATCCGGCATGCAAAGGAAAGGCAGATCCAGCTGTGCGAAAAAGGGCATAAAAAAACATCCGGAAAAGGCTTCCCACCTATACCCGATGCAGGCGGAGCTCGGAATCGGTGACGGTCGTCCATAGGCACCGAGGTGCGGGAGGGCCTGTGCTATCGTCGGAACCCGGCCTCGCAGAGGACAGGGAAGTGGAAAAGCCATGCTTCCGGATATTCATTTTTTCTTACTTGTCAGCCTAAAATGGGCATCGGCAGCAGGCTGTACGCTTCCGCTGACCCATCCGATGACGCACGGTGCATATGGCAGATCTGCCCCTTCCGGTGCGGCTCTCCTTGTGATCTCGTAGCGCTTGGAGAATTCTGGAAATCGGAGAAACCGTCCATCCGGGGAACATGTTCAAATATGTCCATGCTTCATGACTATATGGTACTACGTTCTAGAGAAAAATGCAAGAGAGAAAAGACGGATAGCGCAATATATAGTTTATTTCATGGATCATGCGAATAGCAGAGATACTATTTTGCAGTAAATACAGGGGTTCAGATGATGTATACTGCTTGATGACAGGTGAGACGAATACATTTCCGGAAGGCAAAAGATCCCTCGCCGACTGCTTTGGCAGAAAGTCCGGTTCCGTAAGTGAAAGAAAAACTCATAGGGATTGCTTTCCCAAGCGCTTTGCGTGATTTTTCATGCACAGCGCACTTTTTTTATGCATCTTTCTTCGGATATGTTAAAATAAGATGGCAGAGGAAAAAACATTTTCATTTTACATATAGGAGGCTCATCATATGGATGATCTGATCATCGTAGACTGCCAGTATGATTTTATCGATGGTACGCTGGCTTGCGCGCACAGCCATGAGGCGGTGGCATGGCTGGTCGATTTTATCAATACGCACGAAGTGCGTGCGCTGTATACGTCTGATTGGCACAGTGAGACGAATGGTTCTTTCAAAAAGAATGGCGGCATCTGGCCGGTCCATTGTGTGGCCGGCTCCGAAGGGGCGGCGCTGGATCCCTCTTTTGCACGGGATATCAAGCGGTCGGCCAATCGGCCATCGAAGGAAAATCTCTTCCTCAAAGGCCTGCGGGATGATGTCGAAGAATACTCTGCTTTCCATGGGATGAACGCTGAAGGGGAGGCGCTGCATGATGTCGCGTCTTCTCATGTCTATGTGGGCGGCATCGCTTCGGAGTACTGCGTGAAGGAGACGGTCCTGTCTCTTTTGCAGTCAGGGCGGAGCGTGACGCTTCTCATCCCGGGGCTGGGCTGGGTCGCTGAAGAGGATCATAAAAAAGCGCTCGCAGAGCTAAAAGGTCTCGGGGCCCTGCTGGTGGAAGCCTGATCTTCGCAAAACCCGCAGCCGCAAAGGCCGCTTCGAAGGAGGATTTTCATGGAAGAGACCGTGAAAGATGTCGGTGAATTCGGTCTGATCGATCGCATAGCGAAGGATCTCATCTATCGGCCGGAGCTGGTCGTGATCGGCTCGGGTGATGATGGGGCGGTGTATAGGGTGCCGGCCGGCTATGATCAGGTGATCTCCACCGATACGATGGTGGAAGGAATCCATTTTATCAAGAAGACGATGCGCCCTTCCGATGTCGGATACAAGCTCTGTGCTTCCAATTTCAGTGATATGGCCGCGATGGGAGCGGATGCGATCGGATTCGTCATTTCGGCGGCGCTCCCGGAGCAGCTGCCGGTATCCTGGGTGGAATCACTCTATGAGGGGATCCGCGAGTGCTGCTCATCCTATCGCGTGAATCTTCTGGGCGGCGATGTCACGGGCTCTCCCGGTGGGGTCATCCTGACAGGAACGGTGGTCGGTATGGTGCCCAAAGGACGTGCAGTCACGAGGAGCGGGGCGCGCTTTGGTGATCTCGTCTTTGCGACGGAGACACTGGGTGATTCGGCCGCCGGACTCTCCGCGTTGCTTGCGGGGCTTCAGGAAGAGTATCCCTCTCTATGTGAGCGCCACCAGCGGCCGCGTCCGCAGATCAAGCTCGGCAGCGCACTCAGAGCAGCCGGCGCGACATCTTTGAATGATGTCTCGGATGGTCTTTCCTCAGAGATCAATGAGATCGCCAAAGCGAGCCATGTAGAGATCGAGCTTTTTCGCGAGAAGATCCCGATTTCTGAAGAAGCCGGAAAGCTGGGCGCGCGTCTCTCCAAGGATCCGCTGGACTGGGCACTCACGGGTGGTGAGGACTATGAACTCATCGGGACGATCTCAGAAGAAGACCTTCAAAAGCTCGATCCGCTGCTGCCTGTCTCTGTGATCGGAAGGGTCACTGAGGAAGGCACAGGCATCGTGTATCTGACGGATCGAGACGGGCGCAAGAGGCTTTTCGCCAAAGGGTATGATCATTTTGGTGATTCATGACCGATGATCAGGCAAGGCAGTATATAGTAGAATATATGGGGTTCACGATAGGTATTGTAAAAAGGAGAAAAACGATGTACACACTGGTAGTCATTCGTCATGGAGAAAGTGAATGGAATCAGAAGAATTTATTCTGCGGCTGGACGGATGTCGAGCTGACGGAGAAAGGCTACAGCGAAGCGCGTGAGGCAGGCCGCCTGCTCGCTAAGGAGGGATTTACCTTCGATAAATGCTATACATCTGTACTGAAGCGTGCCATTCATACAGCATACACGGTGCTCGATGAGATGGATCTCACCTGGATCCCCGTCGAGAAGAATTATCACCTGAATGAGCGTCACTACGGGGCGCTGCAGGGACTCAACAAGACAGAGACTACGGATAAGTACGGTGCCGAGCAGGTCCATCTGTGGCGTCGTTCCTATGACGTCCGTCCGCCGGCTCTTTCGGCAGATGATCCAAGATGCCCGGAGAACCAGGCGCCGTATCAGAAATTCAAGGATGAAGTACAGCTCCCTTTGACAGAATGCCTGAAGGATACGGTCGCACGTGTGGCTCCGTACTTCGAAGATGTGATCCGTCCGGAAATCGCAAAGGGAGAGAAGATCCTGATCGCAGCCCATGGGAATTCCATCCGCGCGCTCCGAAAGCACCTCGAAGGGATCTCGAATGAAGAGATCGCCGGCATGAATGTACCGACCGGTGTGCCGCTCGTCTATCATCTAAATGAAGACTTCACGGTGCATGATGTAAGCTACTTAGGAGATCAGGATGCCATCGCGGCGAAGATCAATGCAGTCAAGAATCAGTCGAAGGGTTCTAAGTAAAAACGGCTTCACGGGAGATGGTCTCAGCGAAGGGTATGCCCATTCGCTGAGACCATCCAATCCCCGGTCGCCATCCCCAAAGGAGGCATTCCATTCACTCATGATGAAAGCGTGGAATACAGAAAGCGAGATCCATGGAGCGCAAGAGAGCCTGCTCATCATGGAAGGCGGTGCGATGCGCGGGCTCTTCAC
>JAIJLI010000184.1 GCA_022722495.1 Dialister sp.
TGCGCGGCGGCTGCTCGCCGATCGGGATGAAGAAGGCTTTCCCGACCTTCATCGATGAGAGCTGCCATCACCATCAGGCGATCAGCATCAGTGCGGGCCAGCGCGGCCGTCAGGTGGTGCTCTCCCCGGATGATCTGATCTCCCTCATCGGTGCGAAGACGGCGGAACTGACGGCGAAGTAGAGAGGCGGAAGCCGGGGTGCCTCATGATGCTGCGTGCGGACTTTTCTCTATAAGAGGCATGAAGGTGGCGGCTTCGCCGCCTTATCAATAGGGCGATGCCCGAAGGTTTCCTGCATAGCAGGTTTTCTGCTTCGGATCTCCAAACATCGACCGCGTGGCTGCGGATGACAAAGATCTCTCATTGACGCTTGAAATGACGACACGAGAGAGTCGCTAGTCACAAGTCACTCTCCTCCTCATCCCTGCTTTCAAACTCCTCAGCTTTCGTGAATATCGCATATTAGGGAAACGCTGATTCAATCTGACAACGATTTAATCAGTGTTTCCATAGAAAACTGCGCGGCGCTTCTGACTTGATGCACCGCACCAACCCCTTTGAACCTCTTTGGCATGCCATCAAAGGACAGCATGCCCCGTGGACGAACCTGATTCCGATGACCGGATACCATTTCCGGACATCGGGATTTTTTATTTTTCATGCTGCGTATGCTATAATAAAGTGATATTTTGGATACGTGTGAGTTGTTATATAGAGGAAATATATTATGATGGAAAAGAAGTACTTCACCCTGACCTATGGCTGCCAAATGAATGAATCGGACACGGAGCGCATCAATGGACAGCTGGAGGAGCTGGGATATGCGCCGGCAGAGACGATGGAAGAGGCAGATATCATCATCATGAATACCTGCAGCATCCGTCAGAATGCGGAGGAGAAGGTCTATGGCAAGATCGGGGAGATCAAGAAGCTGAAGGATAAAAATCCGCATCTGCTTCTGGGGATCGCCGGCTGCATGGCACAGGAGAATAAGGGCAAGCTCATCGAGCGTATGCCGATCATTGATTTCGTCATCGGGCCATACCATATCCATGACCTGAAGGAGATCGTTTCGAAGGAGGATGTGCGCGGCGGCCATGTGGTGAAGACGGAGAGGAATCCGCACAGCGTGAGTGACTACAGCGAGCTTCGTGCGGTGCGTAAGTCCCATGTCTTTGCATGGATCCCGATCATGCAGGGGTGCAACAAATTCTGCACGTACTGCATCGTGCCGTATGTACGCGGCCGTGAGCTGTCCCGCAGCGTGGAGGATATCTCGCGAGAGATAGAGGGGCTTGCGAAGGAAGGCTATAAAGAGGTGACGCTCCTCGGGCAGAATGTGAATTCGTATGGTCTTGATTTCAGAAACGGGACGGACTTCGGGACGCTGATCCGCGCGATCGACAAGGTGGATGGCATCGAGCGCGTGCGCTATATGACGTCGCATCCGAGAGATATGACATTCGATATGGTGGATGCGATGGCGGATTCGCCGAAGGTGGCGCGTCATATGCATCTGCCTGTGCAGCATGGCTCGAATGAAATGCTGAAGAAGATGAATCGCGGATATACGATCGAGCATTTCAAGGAGCTTGTCTCCTACGTCCGTGAAAAGATGCCGGACATCGTGCTGACGACCGATCTCATCACCGGGTTCCCGGGGGAAACGGAAGAGATGCATCAGGAGACGCTCGCGCTTTTGAAGGAGGTGCGTTTCGACTCGGCATATACCTTCATTTATTCGCCGAGAAATGGCACGCCGGCAGCGCGCATGACGGATCAGATCGATGAGGAGACGAAGCACCGCCGCCTGCAGGAGCTGATGGATGTGGAGAATGAGGTGAGCCTTTCTCTGAATCAGGCGATGGAGGGAAAGACCTATCCCATCATCGTCGAAGGCCCGTCGAAGCAGGAGAATGTCTGGTATGGACGCACCTCGGGCAATAAGATGATCCTTTTCCCGTATCAGGAAGGCGTCAAGGTCGGTGATACGCTCGAAGCGAAAGTCGAGGTCGGCCAGACGTGGGTGCTGAAGGGGAAATTGGTGTGATATCGAGGGGAAAATTAGGAATGAGGAATGAAGGCAGGCAAGCCGTCTCGCATTACATGTAATACTGAAGCGTCATTCTCCTGATAACCTATCTATATGGCTTGCCTTTGGGAGTACGTGGGATCACGGAGGAGCTCAATGAAAGTAGATAACCTGATTGTGGGAAAAAGCAAGAAACTTGCGCTCCGGGTGATGAAACTGGTGCAGTATCTTACGCAGCATAAAAGTCCTTACTTTATCATTGACCAGATAGGTCGTTCGGGTACGAGCATCGGAGCGAATGTCATCGAAGCGGAGCATGCTATCAGTAAAAAAAGAGTTTTTGATGAAAATGTATATCGCGTATAAAGAGTGCAATGAGACGCTGTATTAGCTGGATCTGCTGCAGGAAGCCAGATATATTTCTGAGGAAAGTTACCAGTCCCTTTCTACGGACTTGCGGGAGTTGGAACGCATCTTGGCCTCGATCACAAAGACGACGGCTGAGAGCGCAAAAAAATAAATTGGCGGCGCTATATCATTTGTGCGCCGCCACCACCACTCCTCACTCCTCATTCCTCACTCCTAACTTGGAGATATATGCCTTTTGCCTAAATTAGAATGACCAGAAAGAAGGAACAAGACCATGGCCAAAACGCCCTTGATGGCACAGTATAAGGAAGTCAAAGAGAAATACCGGGACTGTCTGCTTTTTTACCGTCTGGGCGATTTCTATGAGCTTTTCAATGACGATGCGCTGACGGCATCGCATGAGCTGGAGCTGACGCTGACGGGGAAGTCGGCAGGGCAGGATGGCCGCGTACCGATGTGCGGGGTGCCTTTCCATGCGGCAGAGCTCTATATTTATCGGCTGATCCAGAAGGGGTACAAGGTGGCGATCTGTGAGCAGCTGGAAGACCCGAAGAAGGCGAAGGGGCTGGTCAAGCGGGATGTCATCCGTGTCATTACGCCGGGGACGATCCTTTTTGAAAATTCCATCGCAGATAAGTCGAACAATTATCTCATTTACCTCTTAGAGGCGGACAAGGAGATCGCCGCCGTGCTCGCCGATGTCTCGACGGGCGAGTGCTGGTGGGGGACTTGGGACAAGAAGAAGGAGCAGGATGCCTTCTTCGACCTTCTGTCGGTATATAGTCCCGCAGAAGCGGTGTGTCTCGTGTCGGATGATTTCTATGAGAAGCTCTCCCGCTTCGCCGCGGCGCGCCTCGGGGCCTGTCTCCTGACGCGAAGGGATGATGAGGACGAGGGCGCGATCCCACCGGCGGCAGCGTCTATAGAGAATCGCCATGTGCAGAAGGCCTTCGCCCTTCTTTCCGGATACCTCAAGGAGGTCATGCGCTCGGAGGCCGCGGATTTCCATGATCCGCGGCCGATCCGTGAGGATCATACGCTGACGCTCACTGAGGAGTGCCTTAGAAATCTGGAGATCACGCGGAATATGCGTGACGGCGGGCGGCGCGGCACGCTCCTCGAGCTTCTCGACTATACGCATACAGCGATGGGGGCGCGCCTCTTGAAGCGTTCTCTGGAGCGCCCGCTGACGGATGTGAACCGCATCATACTGCGCCAGTCGGCGATCGAGGAGCTGACACAGCACATGACGGAGCTTTCACGTCTGGAAGAGATGCTTTCCGGCGTCTTTGACTTCGAGCGTATTCTTTCCCGCATCGAGGCGAATTCGACTTCGCCCAAAGACCTTCTCTCTCTCAAAGCGACGCTTCGCGTGGTGCCGCAGGTGAAGCAGCTCCTCTCCGGCGCAGGATCGGTGCTTTTGAAGAAGCTGAACAGCCAGCTCTCGACGCATGGCCCTGTCTTTGACCTTCTGGACCGTGCGATGAATGAGAACGGGACGGGCAACATCAAGGACGGCAAGTACATCCGCGAAGGCTTCTCCGCCGAGCTGGATGAAGTGCGCTCGCTGTCGGAGAACAGCCAGAAGTACATCCAAGAGCTGGAAGAGAAGGAAAAGGAAAAGACGGGCATCAAGCTCAAGATCGGCTTCAATAATGTCTTCGGATACTATTTTGAGATCTCCAATGCGAATAAGCTCCCTGTCCCTGCGTACTATGTGAGAAAGCAGACGCTCGTGAATGCGGAGCGCTATATCACGCCGGAATTGAAGGAGTTCGAGACGAAGGCGCTCTCTGCCAAAGAAAAAACAGAGCAGCTCGAGCTCAAGATCTATCAGGCGGTGAAGGCGGAAATCCGTCCGGAGATCCCCGATATGCAGAAGACGGCGCGCGCGCTCGCAGCGGTGGACTGCCTCGCAAGCCTTGCGCGGGCAGCGATCAAGGATCGCTACATCCGTCCGTCGATCATTAGCCCGAAGGATGGGTATATTTCCATCAAAGACGGCCGTCATCCGATGGTCGAGCATGCCTTGAAGAGAGACATGTTCGTCCCGAATGATACGGAGCTGAATCATCGGAATCAGGAGATCCTGGTCATCACGGGGCCGAATATGGCCGGTAAGTCGACCTACATGCGTCAGGTCGCCGTCCTCACCATCATGGCGCAGGTGGGCTCTTTCATTCCCGCAAGGAGCGCGGTCTTCGCGCCGGTCGATCGCATTTTCACGCGTGTCGGCGCGACGGATGACATTTCTACGGGGCAGAGTACCTTCATGGTGGAAATGCAGGAGGTATCCTACATCCTTAGGCATGCGACGAAGAACAGTCTTATCATTCTGGATGAGATTGGACGCGGTACGAGTACCTATGATGGCATGAGCATCGCGAAGGCGGTCGTGGAGTATATCGATCAGGAGATCCACGGCTATACGCTCTTTGCGACGCACTACCATGAGCTTTCCGATATGGCAGAGACGAGCCCGCGGATCAAAAATTACACGGTATCCGTCAAGGAACGGGGGAAGGATATCACCTTCCTGCGCCGCATCGTGCCGGGCTCGGCGGATCGGAGCTATGGGATCCACGTCGCACGCCTCG
>JAIJLI010000185.1 GCA_022722495.1 Dialister sp.
TCGCGGGAGTTGGTGTGCAGGGACTGGGTTCCGCCCATAACTGCTGCAGCGGTCTGGAGAGCAACACGGATGATGTTGTTGTTTGGCTGCTGAGCGGTCAGCATGGAACCAGCGGTCTGGGTGTGGAAACGCAGTTTCATGGACTTGCTGGATTCTGCATGGAATCTTTCCTTCAGAATGGTAGCCCACAGACGACGGGATGCACGGAATTTTGCAACTTCTTCGAGTACGTTGTTGTGAGCGTTCCAGAAGAAGGACAGACGGCCTGCGAATTCATCGATCTTCATGCCAGCTTTCAGAGCTGCTTCGATGTATGCGATACCATCAGCGATGGTGAATGCGATTTCCTGAGCAGCGGTGGAGCCTGCTTCACGGATATGGTAGCCGGAAATGGAGATGGTGTTCCACTTCGGTACGTTTGCGGAGCAGTATTCGAAGATATCGGTGATCAGACGCATGGACGGTTTAACCGGGAAAATGTAGGTGCCGCGAGCTGCGTATTCTTTCAGGATATCGTTCTGGATGGTGCCGCGAAGAGCAGTTGCCGGAACGCCCTGTTTTTCAGCTACAGCGATGTACATAGCCAGCAGTACGGAAGCCGGTGCGTTGATGGTCATGGAAGTGGAAACTTTGCCGAGGTCAATGCCGTCGAACAGTCTTTCCATATCGTAGAGGGAGTCGATAGCTACGCCTACTTTACCAACTTCGCCAGCGGACATTTTGTCGTCGGAGTCATAGCCGATCTGGGTTGGCAGGTCGAATGCGCAGGACAGGCCGGTGCCGCCGTTAGCGATCAGGTATTTGTAACGTTTGTTGGATTCTTCAGCGGTGGAGAAACCAGCATACATACGCATGGTCCAGAGTTTGCCACGGTACATGGTCGGCTGTACGCCACGGGTGTATGGATATTCGCCCGGGAATCCGAGGTCTTTTTCATAGTCGAAACCTTCGAGATCGAGTGGGGTGTACAGGTTCTTGTGTTTCAGACCAACTCTTTCCGGATGTTTTGCGCACTGTTTTGCATAGGTGTCATTGTAAGCTGCAAGTTTAGCTTTCAGGGATTCGTTAGACATGAGTTCATCTTCCTCCTAAAAAAGTAAGTATGTAAAACTCTAGGAAGCCTTTCCTTGACTTCGGTGGCCGCGACTTTGTGTTCTTCTTACCACTTACATAGGATCTATCTTCCCAATGGGGTCACGCAAAGCCTTTGGCTGCTGCAGTGCTCATTCGAGTCTTCTTGCAGCAGCGATTGGGGACTCTTGCTGACCCATGTATTGACACTGTCGTGTGACAGATATCACCATAGGTAATTATACAGTATTATCTGTATTTGTAAAGCATTAAATGCTTTGCCTCATACGGCTTCTTGAATAATTAAATTATTTCTTGAAGTGCATGTCGCCGGTTTCAGCGAGGCTTTCATGGAATTTGAATGCTTCCTGAAGGAGATGCGGGGTCTGGCTTTCGCCGCAAGCTGCGCATGCTCTTTCATAGTAGTCCATGAGCTGATCTCTGAAGGACGGATGAGCGACGTTGTTGATGATGGCCTTTGCTCTTTCTTTCGGGGACAGGCCGCGAACATCAGCGACCCCCTGTTCGGAAATGAATACATGGGTATCATGTTCGGTGTGGTCTACATGGGAGCACATCGG
This sequence comes from Dialister sp., assembly GCA_022722495.1. GTDB lineage: Bacteria > Bacillota > Negativicutes > Veillonellales > Dialisteraceae > Dialister. Next base: position 1,653 of record JAIJLI010000185.1, read on the forward strand.
AACAACTGCGGAGATCTTGCCGCCCTTAGCGGTGCTGTGGCAGAAGAAGCAGGACAGGAAGCCGTTACGAGCAAAGTCGCCGGAGCCGCCGATACCGTTCATCAGCTTGGTGCCGCTTACGTGGGTGGAGTTTACGTGGCCGTAGATATCCATTTCCAGAGCGGTGTTCATAGCGATGACGCCGAGACGACGAGCTACTTCGCCATTGTTGGAGATTTCCTGCGGACGGAGAATGATCTTCTTGTTGTATTTTTCAATGTTTGCATAGAAGCGCTTCAGTCCATCCGGGGATGGGGACAGGGAAGTACCGGAGATCATGTCGATCTTGTCTCTATCGATCAGGTCGAACATGCCATCCTGAATAACTTCGGTGTATACGGAAAGGTTCTTGAAGTCGGATTCTACGAGGCCATGGATAACAGCGTTTGCTACGTTGCCTACACCGGACTGCAGTGGGAGCAGGTTTTCCGGCAGTCTGCCATGAGCGACTTCGTTTTTCAGGAAATCGATCAGGTTGTTGCCCATTGCTTCTGCGTCGTCATCGAGTGGAGCCAGTGCACGGGTAACGTCCGGCAGATCGCATGGAACGATAGCAGCGATCTTTGCCGGATCGCATGGGATGTAAGGAGTGCCTACGCGGTCGCCAGCAGTTTTGATCGGAATCGGTTCGCAGTGCGGCGGGTTCTTTCTCATGTAGATATCAGCCATGCCAGCGAGTTCCAGCGGCTGGGTGGTGTTGACTTCTACGATGACTTTCTTAGCGGTATCTACGAATACCGGAGAGTTACCGATAGCAGTGGTCGGGTACAGTTCGCCGTTCGGTCCGATCTTGCAGACTTCTACTACTGCGAAATCTGGGCCGGTGACACGTTCGCCCTTCACGTTGGTGAAGAAGCCAGCACGGATCTGCTGAGCTACATGGGACAGGTGAAGGTCATAATAGTTGATGGTGCCTGCATTGATGGCTTTTCTGAGGTTGCCGTTGGTCTGGTATGGCATACGGTTTCTGATGCCGTTTACAGCGACCAGTTCAGTATCAATCTGGGAACCAGTAGAAGCGCCAGTCCATACGTCTACCTGGAATGGGGTTTCTTTCATACGTTCTGCGAGTTCATGCATGGTGATCTTCGGATAGCCGCATGGGGTGAATCCGGAAATACCAAGGATGTCGCCTGCCTGAATCATAGCTGCTGCAGTTTTAGCATCACAGATTTTTGCTTTCAGATCTGCACATTCAATTCTGCTAAGGAATTCGCTATCATTGGTGTCGATCATTACTATCATCCTCCCAAAAATATAAAAATATCAAAAGTCCAGTACCTTTTTGAGCTTTCTCTATGGTCTGGAACTTTTTGCCTCATAAAAACACAGCCGTGCTTCCGAAGTATAAAAGAAAAAGGAGTCCTTTCTGCTTTCCTATGACCGCATGTAAACATGTCTCATAACATCAGAAAAACTCCTCCTTGGTATCATCGGCCTCACCGACTGTATTTGCGACCTTCTCAGTCATCACTGTTATTATATCACACTTTTTTCGAAAGGTTCGTAAAAAGTAAGTTCTTTGTTTTTAAAATTCTCATAGGGATGTTATAAATAATTCCTATTAGACAAATCATCAATCATGTGACTCAGAGTCTACAGGCTATGAAAGCGATGATCCTCGCAGTGGAAGTTATAGAAATGGTACAGGGGAGCGCTGCAAGACCGCACTCGAAGGCTTCCCGCGAAGGTGCTCTGAGAAGACCGGTGCATCACTTCGGGCATCACTGCCCCCTTCACGCTTCCGCCCCGATAACCGCTCACCAGTCCCCGCTTCCTACGCAAAGTGCGGAAAGGCTCCAGAAGCAGAAGGAGATCGAGCGTCCGAAGAGAACATGGTCACTCATGCCGATGACGGCGATGGCCATGACCATGAGCAGACCGCCAAGCCCCATCGTTCGCGTGAAGAGGCTAGCCTTGCCACGGTAGAGCTTCCAGCAGAGAAAGCCCTGCGCGAAGAAGGTCAAAAGGAAGGCTGCTCCGCCTATGATGCCGACTTCGGCGAACATATTGAGATACATGTTGTGCGCATGGAAGATGAGGACATGCTCATCCTGAATAAAGAAGTTGTAGTCGGGATAGGCCAGATAATAGCTCCCCCACCCCACGCCGAGAAGCGGGTGCTCTTCGATCATGGCGATGGTGCTCTCCCACAGGGCAAATCGCAGGCCGACAGAGGTGTCTTCGCCGGAGAAGAGGGACAAGAAACGCTCGACCATCTGTCCGTGGTAGAAGAGGAGGACGAGAGGGATGAGGAAGAAAAGGAAGCCGAATCGCTTGTCATAGAAGAGGGTGAGTCCGAGCACGATAGCCGCAAGGCTCAGCCATGCGCCGCGTGAATAGGTCAGCGCAAGGCAGAGAAGCAGGACGAAGAGAATGATGGCAAAAGCCCATTTCCTTTTTTTCTGCCGCTCCCTGAGAAAGAAAGCAGTGAGGATGCTGATGATCATGACGGCATAGGCCCCGAGGAGATTCGGATTTTCCAGTGTCGAATACATGCGGCGCCGAAGGAGAGGAAATCTCTCGGGATCGACCCAGCTCTGCGCCGTCATATCGGCTGCCATGCCTGCCACATTCGCATACTGGATGAAGCCGTAAGCGGCCACGCAGATGGCTCCTGCCAGGAAGGCATAGAGCGCCTTCTCCTTTTCTCGCACGGAGGAAAGAAGCGAAAGGATCAAAAGGTAGATCGCGGCATACATCAATGGCTGGAAGGCCCAGTTCATGAGTGAAAAGGCAGGGTCGGGAGAGTTGAAGCCGGAGAAAAAGGCACACGCCAAAAAGACCGCCGGCAGTCCCCAGAGGTGAGGGCACACGCATTTCACTTCGCCTCTGGTGTAATGATTCACTGCCCAGAGAAGAAGGCATGGGAGAAGTGTCACGTAAAACACATAGGGATGAAGCGGCAGCAGAAAGAGTGTCGCATATAAAAGATTCTGGATGTTCTTTTTCGAAGCGAGGAATCGCATGGATGGGCTCCTGACATGGGAAATGATATTTTTTCTATGATTCTATCTCAATATATCATTATATAGAATGGGGAACCATTCAGCAATAGAGAAGGAGGTGGATGGAGGGATCCTTGCCATAGCGCATATGGTAGGTTTTCCATCATGGCGGTCTCTGCTCCGAGGGGCTCCTCATGAGGGTAATGCCATTAAGTTAAGCGGCAGAACGTTCTTGGCTCCCCATCGGGGGAGATGCCCGAAGGGGTTGTGCAAGCGAACTGGATTTTTAGGAGTGAAGCGACGCGAAAATCCAGTGAGACGCCATTTCGAACGAAGTGAGATGAGGGGGCTA
>JAIJLI010000186.1 GCA_022722495.1 Dialister sp.
GGCTCTTCCTCTATCTCGTCATAGTGTCTCATCAGCCACTGAATCGACATTGCCTTGACGGATGACAATAGAGAAGAGGTTTTTGATGAGGAATAGGAGTAGAACTTTCTTACGGTTTCGTCTATCTGCGAAACAAGTTCTCTTCTATGGGCAACAATCCATACTTTCTCCTTTGGATTGTTGCTCACAAAAGAGTCTATGACTGCTGTTAACAGGTATGTCTTACCTGTTCCCGTTGGCATTTGTGCCATTACGGACCGATGAAGGCGCAACGCCTTCTCAATCCGTTCCTTCATATCCTCTTGGTAATCAAATAGCTTGATTTCCTTCATTAACAATGTCAAAGAACCAATAATGATGTTATACCAATTTCATAAATCCGATATACATCAAGGCATCGGCGATGCTCTGCTGTACAGGATTTTCCTTATCCGAAGCCCATGAATATTTCGCCTGAATTTTGCGAAGTTCCTCACGCCTCTCTATATATTGCTTCTCCAGTTGGTTCAGAATCATTTTCGAGGTTTGCGACATAGGAACCTTGCCAGCCTCTTTGTCCATCACTTCCTGCAACTTGATGTTACATTCCGTCAAACTCTCCAATACTTTGCGATATTCCATCATACCGGGAATATCACCTATCTGACTTTCCGTAGTATCTCTTAGTATTGTCCTTACGCAATCAGGCATAAATAACTTCCAAGTATTGCCATCCTCGTATGTCACCACCAAATGAACTTTCTGCATCATAAGATGCTTTTCGTTATTTCTTGGCACTTCAACACACTCGTCAAATTTCAGATTGATGAGTTGAGCAATTAATTTCTGCTCATCCATCGGCAATTGGTTGACCGTATAGAAAGGATCATGCTGAAACAATGTAGCAAGTCCTTCCGCCATTTCTCCTTTACGATAGGATGATGGCAAACTCACATTTATCAACCTTGCATGTTCTTGAATCACTTTCTTCGTGTCGTATTCAATCATCATCTCCAAGTTGAGTTTATCTCTAAATGGTAAATTCTTCAGTATAACCATAGTATATGTTCTAAATCAAAATAATCAGTTTCTCAGCAATCGCATCAAAGCAGGACGATTGCCGTAATTGTATTCTATCTCCTCCACAAAATCCAAGATGAGTTTCTTGGAAACTTCACAACAAGTGTACATACCCTTGATGTCATCCACGATATAGCCATAGCTCTTCGATTTTGCATAACTCAAATGCTTACGCAATTCATCAATAACATGCTTGGTATAAGTAGCTTGGTCATCCTCGCTCATATAATGCGCATACTTTTTGAAGAGTTTCACTCGGCTGAACGACATTCTGTTGTCCATCAGAATCTTCAAGAGGCACTGATACTTCTTTTCCTCCACAATCATGTCGCAAACTTCGATACAATCATCATCCGTGATATGTGGAATATCCCCGAAGAGTTTCACCACAAATTCATCCCAATCCTCCTTGGCTACCAACTCTTTCAACTTCTCGAAGTAAGGTCGTTTGTCCACCAAGAACTGACGGAACAGTCTGCGGTATTCATCGATGATACCAGCCTTGTCATTACGCCTTTCCAAGATTTCAATCTTTTGCAGATGCCAAGGTTCAGTGGTATTGTATCCATCATCGCCATATACAGCAATCGTTTTGTCTATCTCTTTCAAGGCATCTTTCTCCAATCCCTTTTCAAGAAGTTCATTGATTTTGAAGGAACAGACATCCGGCACATACTTATATTCCTCCATGATTGCATCCACTTCATACTCTCTACCATGAGTCCGCAGATACTCTATCTTCTTGATGAGCAACTTACCTAACTCCTCAAATCGGAATAGCGAACTCAGCTGGTCAAAGTTTTCGTCATTCACCAATCTCTTGTATTCGTGGGTATGATGCTTTATCTGCTTGTCAAGGTCTGCAAGGTATGTATCCGCATCCGCCAATCGGAAGTTGATAGCCTCACGGATATGGTCAAAGAAGCACAGACAATAATCATCGTATGCCTCCATCTTCTCAATCTCAGCCATCTCTTTCTGTGCCGTAGCAACAGATTCTATCGGAGTGGCTTCATCTCTCAGCACCTGTGCCAGTTCTTTCTCCACTTGATAAGTGAAGAAATCATCTCCATCACATTCTTGGTTATTATACACTTCCAAGCGGCTGTATTCCTTAGCCACGAAGCGCAGAAAGTCCAAGCCACTTCGCACGGCTTTCTCATTTTCCTTGGCATCTACCAAGGACTTGAATTGTTTGTATTTTGTGTAGGATTGTATCATTCTTGTTTTCTCATTAAGTATTTGTGTTTGACTTTTCACGCACCAACTCCATTTATTGGTACTGAATTCTTTCTGTAATTATTGATTACATCCATATTGAACTGTGGACAATTTATCAATCCACGAATAGTAGCACATCTCCAGTCATTCATTGCATACAGTTGTTCGTAATTCTTAAGTTGAAATTTCAAATATATAGGAATCTCTTCTTGCTTTTCTACAAAACAGCTTAAACAAAGCTGAGATAAAAATTCATTAGTAGCCTTTCCTAAGCGAACCGCCAAATTTATATTTTGCATTTGTTTTTCTATTCTGTTGCGCAATACAGCATCAGTTATAAGTCTTGAATCTATAGAAAATGCTACCACAACTCTATTTTTTACAATTCGACAATCCGCCTTTAAAAAAGGAGCTTTTGGAAATACCTGATAATAAGGATGTGTAAACTCCTTATATGAGATTTCTCCTTTGGCATGATTACATGTTCCACATAGTGGAACCAAGTTTAAGCGGCATACTGCTAATTGCCCATAAAGTGCTTTGTCCATAAAGTGGTCAAGCTGTTGAGGTGCATTGATACTGCAATATGGACATTTATCTACATCTTTCATCAGGTCTTTTCTTATGTAAACCAAATGATTGTCTTCATTCTTGTTTTGTTGTTTCCCTGAAGTCTTAGCATATTGCCTTCTTATGATTTCTTTTTTCCCTTCTAACGATTGAAGTTGAAGTGGTGTCGCTTCTCCCTTGCCCGCATCATAATCCTCATACAACTTAGCCATTTTTCTTTTGTCTGAGTCATCAAGATTATAGCAATGACTTACAACAACATCAATGTCGTTTTTGGCATCAGATAGCTTCGGCTTATCTAAAATCCACATAATCTTATTCGTTAGGATGTTCTTGAATATAGAGGTTCATCAGATAAGAAAGCATTTGAGAGCTAATTGATCCATCCAAATGCTTTTCAATACTCTCTACCATTTCATCCAATGATTGCCAGTTTTCTTCACCATCCAGTTTGTCATAAATACTCTCAAACGCATCGTAATACTTTGTAACATCGGTGGTCAAGTCAAAAACTTCACTTGTAATCTCAGAAATATTTGCGCCATAAGTTTCTATCTGTGGATGTGATATAACGGTCTTGCCATCATATCGTCTTACAACAAAAACATTCTTGGAAAAAGTTTCTTGAACAATTACAGGAGAATGTGTTGCAATCAACATGACCGATTGATATTCTGACAAAAATTTCCTCAATGAGCTTATCATAAACGACAACATTGGGGGATGAATATGGTTTTCTGGTTCATCAAACAGGATGAGACTATCTTCCTCTATATAGGCAATGATGTGAGCTAAGGAATGAAAGAAATATTTATATCCTGTAGATAAATGAAGAAAATTATCTTTTCTATCTTCGTCACCGAGTATAAAAAAAGCATCCATCAATTCTTCTATTTCTGGAAAGTTTCTACGACTTTTCCTCCCAATATCATCCCATATTTTGTACCGATTTACATCATGCTCTAAAGCATTTATAGCTTGAACAAATTCGTCTGCCAAAATATTTATTGGCTTTAGTGAGGTTGCGTCCAACCTTGTATCTTCAAACAGTTTTTCGTAGGTTTCTTTTTGAGGATTCTCCAATATCGCCTCAAATTCCTTCTTAACATCCCTTATGCCACAAAAAACGAAACGCCCATCATTATTTTTCAACCCTTCAAGGATAACTCGATAGTCTTCCCCTCCTATACCAGGAAGAACAAAATTATCAAATGGACTATATGACAGCAAAAACAATTTATTGATACCTATATCATTTGGTTCAACTTTTCCGACTTTTTCTTTCAGCCTAAATCGTTGGTCGGGATAGGCATACATCAATTTGGCAAGATTGTAAAGAGAGGTACTTTTGCCCGATCCATTTTTTCCAATGAACGTTATGACTCCATTAGGAATGTTTTTGGATTGAAAATTTGGTAAACATGAGAAATTCAGAGGTGTAAATTCGTCCACATTTGCAAATTTTATCTTTATTGATTGTTGTTGAAGATTATAGTATGTCGCTTTATCCATCAGCAAAGAGGCACCTTTCTTTAATGAGTAATTGTCCATCGTTGTATCTCGCAACATAGAAACTGTGAAACATTCATCCTCATGTACCAATTTATAATATTTCGACTCCTCATTAAGTATGAGGTGCATCTGTTTTATAAACTGTAGCCTTTCTGCTTGCGACAAATATTTGTTCAACCCTTTAAATACATCGATAGATGTTGTCAAGGACACGAAGTCTTCTGGAAGCTCTGAAAAAACAATCTGTTTTCCTTGCTTTTTGTTTAACAGATAGATTTCTTTTTCTTCCTGTCCATGTTTCATAATACGTATATATCCAAGATATACATTCCCCTCGGAAGTCAACTTATTTGTTGCATGCAAATGATACATAGTATGATAACCATAATCATCCCATTCATTCTTTTCCAAAAAGAAATCCGCGTCATCAGAAGACACCTCTGTTGCTTTCTGCCAACATTTATCTATCAACTTGAACTTCAGCATACTACTAATTTATATTTCCTCATCATAAAATTCCATCATGATTTTCTTGCTAAAATTTCTGGAATCAATCCGAAGTCTTTATCTTCAGTAAACACATACTTTGTTTCAAAATATTTGAAATCATCCCAATATTTACTG
>JAIJLI010000187.1 GCA_022722495.1 Dialister sp.
TATTAAGTTAAGGAAATCGTTAGCTACGTAACGTCTTGCTTCCCCTTCGGGGGAAGTGCCGAAGGCAATATGTGCAAGCGAACTGGATTTTTAGGAGCGTAGTGACGCTAAAATCCAGTGAGACGCCATTTCGAGCGCAGCGAGATGGGGCATGCTGGCGGTATAGCGTGCTATGTTGAATAGTCCGATGCTATCGATATTCCAACACTTTCATGCAATACCGCTACGTAGCCCCCTCACCCCTTTGGGGAGCTCCCCCGATGGGGAGCCAAGACGTTCTGCCGCTTAACTTAATAGCATTAGTTCAAGGGGCGGCACGTCAACGGGCGAACCCTGAACCCCGAACCCCGAACCCTGAACCTTGAACCTTGAACCCAATTTAAGTCTATCCTTATTTCATAAAAATATGTCATTCTTGCACATTATGCATTTGACATTTTATTCAAATAGGTATACTATAAGTGAAGTGATTTGAAATTAAGTGTACATTTCAAGCTAACGATTCTTATCTTCATTGTTTAGGAGGACATGATGGACGCAAGAGAGAATGCTTATGTATTGTGGTTTGATGAACTGCACAGAAAAGATGTCAATCTGGTCGGAGGGAAATCTTCTTCTCTGGGTGAACTGACGACCTCGACCGGCGTGCCGGTACCATACGGCTACGCGACGACAGCTCATGCTTACCGTTATTTCATGGATGTCACCGGACAGAACAAAAAGATCCACGAGCTGCTGCAGGGTCTTTCCGATGTAGAGGACTCTGTCGAACTCCATGAAGTATGCACTAAGATCCGCGAAAGCATCGTTTCCGCTGAAATGCCGGAAGACCTCGCGACTGCGATCGGCGATGCTTACGAAGAACTCTCCAAGAAAGTCAACGAAGAAAATCCATATGTAGCCGTTCGTTCCTCTGCTACCGCAGAAGACCTGCCGGATGCTTCCTTCGCAGGCCAGCAGGACACCTACCTGAATGTCACCGGCCGTGACATGGTCATCCGTAAGGTCAAGGAATGCTACGCATCCACCTTCACCGACCGCGCTGTATACTACAGAGCGAAGAAGAACTTCGACCATGAAAACGTCGCTCTCTCCGCTGCCGTACAGATGATGGCTGACTCCAAGGTCGCAGGCGTCATGTTCACCGTAAACATTGCCAACGGCGATGACAAGTCCATCATGATCGAAGGCTCCTGGGGTCTTGGCGAATATGTCGTACAGGGCACCGTCACCCCGGATAACTTCATCATCAACAAGGAAGACCTCACCATTGCTTCCCGCCATATCAATGAAAAAGCCATCGAACTCGTTCGTAAACCGGGCGGCGATGTAGAAGAAAGAAAAGTACCGGAAGACCTTGCCAAGGCGCAGGCTCTCACTGATGAACAGGTCGTCCAGCTCGCTACCTATGCGAAAGCCATTGAAAAGCACTATGGCTGCTACATGGATATGGAATGGGCTGTCGACCACCAGAACCGCGTCTGGATCCTCCAGGCTCGTCCGGAAACCGTTTGGTCCAAGAAGAATAAAGAAAAGAAAGCAGGCAATGAAGTGAAACTGACCACCGATCATAAAGTACTCGTCAAAGGTCTTCCGGCCAGCCCGGGAATGGCAGCAGGCAAATGCCACGTCATCACCGACCCGAAGGATATCAATGAATTCCAGGAAGGCGAAGTCCTCGTCACCACGATGACCTCCCCGGATTGGGTACCGGCTATGAAGAAAGCCATCGCGATCGTCACCGATGCTGGCGGCATGACCTGCCACGCTTCCATCGTTTCCCGCGAACTCGGCATTCCATGTGTTGTCGGCACCAAGAGCCGCAGCGTAGAAGCGACCAAGGTACTGAAATCCGGCCAGGATATCACGATCGACGCACAGAACGGCGTCGTTTATGATGGTATCGTCGCTGACCTTGTGAAGAAAGACGAACCGCAGCAGGCACAGGGCGCTGCTCAGACCGTAGTCGCTGAATACTTCGCACCGACCGGCACCGGCGTCATGATGAACCTTGGCGATCCGGATCTCGCTGATAAATATGCAAGCCTCCCATGCGACGGCATCGGCCTCATGCGTGAAGAATTCATCTGGACCACCTTCATCCATGAACATCCGCTCTACCTCATCGAACAGGGTAAACCGGAAAAAGTCATCGACATGCTCGCTGAAGGCATTTCCAAGGTCTGCCGCGCGCTGGCTCCACGTCCGGTCGTTCTCCGTTTCTCCGACTTCAAGTCCGGCGAATACAGAAACCTCAAGGGCGGCGACAAGTACGAACCGGTAGAACCGGCTGACCTGCTCGGTTGGAGAGGTGCTTCCCGTTACTACGACCCGACCTACACCGACGCTTTCCGTCTCGAACTCAAGGCAGTCAAGAAGGTCCGTGAAGAATTCGGCCTGAAGAACCTGAACTGCATGATCCCGTTCTGCAGAACCGTCGATGAAGCACGCAAGGTCACCTCCATCATGAAGGAAGAAGGTCTGGAAAGAGGTCCGGACTTCAAGCTCTTCCTCATGGCAGAGATCCCGGCCAACATCATTCTGGCAGATAAATTCAATGAATTCGTGGATGGCTACTCCATCGGCTCCAACGACCTCACCATGCTGGTACTCGGCTGCGACAGAAACAATGACACCGTTTCCGCCCTCTTCGATGAAAGAAACCTCGCGATCAAGAGAGCTGTCCGCCACCTGATCGAGACCGCACACAAAGACGGCAAGACTGTCTCCATCTGCGGCCAGGCTCCGTCCGTATACCCAGACTTCACCGAATTCCTCGTCAAGAGCGGTATCGACTACGTATCCGTCAACCCGGATATGGTCAAAGCCACCAAGAGAAATGTCGCTCGTATCGAACAGAGACTGATGCTCGATGCAGCTACCGGCAGAGGAATCAAAGATACAGAAGACTATACCTGGTGATCTCGGGCGCCCCGAAGGGAGCCTGCCTGCCCCGTGAGAACGGGTGCGGTCAAGTGAAGAGAGAGACACGCTGCTCTCCCGGTGGGGACGCATGCGGCCGCAGATTTTCTTGACCGATCCGGGGATAGCTTTGAACTGAAAAATTCCGGTGACCGGGGCTGTTTTCGAGCAGTCCCGGTTTCCTGTCAATACAAAAAAGGAAGCAAATTATGCAGCTGACCAGCCGCCAAAAAGAAATTACCCGCATCGTGCGGGAAAATGGGCCGATCACAGGTGAAATGATCGCTGAGCGTCTCCATGTGACCCGAAGCGCCCTGCGGGGAGACCTGGCGGTGCTTCTCTCGGGAGAAGTGATCGCCGCCAGACGGAGACTGGGCTACTACTACCTGGGAGGAGGAGAGGACCCGGCTGCGGCAGAGATCCGTTCCTGCACCGCAGAGTCCTGCATGTCCAGACCCGTTCTGGTCAGTGCAGAGTCGAATGCCTACGATGCCGCTGTCCTTCTTTTCACCGAAGACATCGGGACCCTTTTCGTGGGCAAGCCCGATGACGTCATGGGGGTAGTATCCAGAAAGGATCTGCTGAAGACCGCTATGGGCCGTGAAAATCTGACCAAAGTGCCGATCTCCATGGTCATGACCTCCCGGTCGAAGATGATCTTCGCAGAGCCGGACGAAGACATGGTATCCGTTGCCCAAAAGCTCATTGACTATGAGATCGACTGTCTGCCTGTTGGCATCTTTCAGGATGTCGAGGGCGAGAAGAAATTCAAGCTCATGGGCCGCATTTCCAAGACCAATATCACCCGCCTCTTCCTCGATCTCGGAACGAAGAAGAGATAATTGAGGTTGTCGGGTTCAGGGTTCGGGGATTTGTCCTTTTTGCGTAGTACCTCCCTTGGAGAAAGGGCGCGCCGTATCGTTCCGTTTAGCCTGTCTTCCCCAATAGGTAATGCTATTAAGTTAAGGAATTTGATAGCGACGTAGCGACTTGCTTCCCCCTTCGGGGGAAGTGCCGAAGGCAATAGGGGCATGCTAGCGGTATAGTGTGCTATGTTGAATAGTCCGATGCTGTCGCTATCCAAACATTTTCATGCAATACCGCTACGTAGCCCCCTCATTTCGCTTCGCTCGAAATGGCGTCTCACTGGATTTTCGCGTTGCTTCGCTCCTAAAAATCCAGTTCGCTTGCACAAGCCCTTCGGGCAGCTCCCCGATGGGGAGCCAAGATCGTTCTGCCGCTTAACTTAATAGCATTACCCCAATGGGGAAGGCAACGGATACGCGCGAAGCGCTATCAAAACTCCGCGGCGCTTCTATGATTTGATGCGCCGCACCACAACCCTGAACCCATCAACCTGAACCCTGAACCCCAAATCCTAATCCCTTGCTGCTCATCTCATTTCCAATCAACACCAAAGGAGGTCATCCTTTTGTCAAAAATACCAGAAGTGTACGTGGTTTCCGACTCTTTGGGAGAAACTGCGGAAAGTGTCGCCAAGGCGACCATCAGCCAGTTTGATGAAGACATCGACGTTGTGCGCGTGCCCTTCATCCGTCATGCAGAACAGATCCAGAAGGTCATCGAAGAGGCGGCAGAGCATGGCGCTGTTGTCTGCCATACCTTAGTCAGCCCGGAGCTTCGTGCGCATTTCGAGCGCATTGCAGAAGCTAACCATGTGAAGTATGTGGATATCCTTGGGCCGATGATGGACATGGTGCAGACCATTTCTGAAACGAAGCCCCGCATGAAGCCGGGCATCATCCACAAGCTCGACGAAGAATACTTCAAGAAGGTCGAAGCCATTGAATTTGCCGTGAAGTATGATGACGGTAAGAATCCGGCCGGCTTCAAGAAGGCAGATGTCGTCCTGATCGGTGTATCCCGTACTTCAAAGACGCCGCTCTCCATGTACATGGCACACAAAAAATTCAAGGTGGCCAATCTTCCGCTCGTGCCGGAAGTGCCGCTGCCGGAAGAGATCTTTCAGGTGCCGCCCTATCGCATCATCGGGCTCATCATCGATCCGTACAAGCTGAATAC
>JAIJLI010000188.1 GCA_022722495.1 Dialister sp.
AGGAATGAGGAATGAAGGTGGCGGCTTCGCCGCGAATATTTATGAGGCGATGCCCGAAAGTGGTATTCAAGTCACCAGCCACTAGTCACTAGTCACTAGTCACCAGTTTTTGATCACGTCGTCGGGGATCTCGAAGTGCTGGTAGTCTTTGCGGTCTTCCCAACTGCCGCCCCATTCGAAGCCGTACTTGGCAAAGATGATGCAGGCGAGGTCCTTTTCATCGATCTTCATGGGGAAGTCACGGCTGCGGTCTATATAGGGGGCTCCGGCGGCGGGCTCGATGGAGAGCTTGCCGTTTACCATTTTGACATAGGGGTTGTAGAGCGGATTGATGTCGATCGCCGCGCCCATGCCATGTTTGGAGACTTTCGTCGTGTGGGAGATGAAACGGAAATTGAAGGAGGAGCTGTTGTTGTCTGTCATCGAGCGTTCATCATCGGCATCGTAGTGGTCCACGAGGCGGATCTTCTCGATGGGATATTTGGCGGCGTAGAGTTCTTGGAAGATGGAAAGGACGGTTTCTGCGATGCGGCGGTTGACCACCATTTCGCCGTCCTGCGTTTTCCCTTGGAGGTCCACATAGCGGACGCGGAGAAAGGCGAGGTCTTCGCGGGGGATGGTGCAGTCGTCTTTGAATGATTTGCCTTTCATGATTTCGAAAATGGAATCCGGAATGGGCTCAGCAGAAAAACCTTCTGTATATGGTGTCATGATGAGAGGCCTCCTAGTAAAATAAAAATGATGGCATGGTGCAAGACCATAGGGAAACGCCGTGAGCTTTGCATGGATACATCTGTATCATACATCGCAAAGCCTCGCGGCGCTATAGCATTTGTGATAAAACTGACGGTCTTTTTCCTCGGGGGGCTGGGGGCTCTCTTGGGCAGAGGCTTTTCGATCGGATCCTTCTGACATCGATCGCCCGGGTGCTGGTCTCCTCCCTTACTTCTCCACATACGGCCCGAGGAGATTTTCGATGTCGAGCTTCAGGTAGTTTTCGGAGTCCTTGGCCAGGTTGAAGGAGGCATTCAGCATGCACCAGACGGTGATGACGCCGATGAAGTGGCTGACTAGGATGCGGCAGAGAATGGTCTTGGGGACATCGCTGCGCAGTTCCCCTTTGCCTTCGCCCTGATGGATGGAGAGGATCTTCTCGAGGGCGAGATAGAGGTCGTAGAGGGCTTCTGTATTCTGCTCGGGGTGTGCGTGCTTGTTTTCCACGCTGTCACGGAGCCATTGACGGACGAGACGGACGCCGCTCCACATGCAGTCCTTGTAGATCTCGCCAAAATAGAAGCAGCAGCGCTCGATCACATCGCCTTCATGGGCGATGGCGCGCTCGATGGTCGCCATGGCTGTTTTGCGGGAGAGCTCGCGGACAACGTCTTCCTTGCATTCGAAGTAGTGATAGAAGGTGCCTTTGGCCACGCCGGAGTCCTTCGTGATGTCTTCCACCGATACATGATCGAAGCCCTGCGCGCTGATCAGGCGCTGGGCTGAATCCAGAAGTTTTGCTTTTGTCCGTTCCGCTTTCTTTGTGAGTGCCATGAATCCTCCTGTAAGGGAATACTGATTTTGTGTGCAAGCCAACATTTTCTTCATTTATTTTATAGATTACATATGATTTATAGTATACAGGAAATCGAAAGGGTTCGCAATGACCAGTGGTCAAAAGGGACGGGCGGCGTCTCTGACCGTCTCATAGCCTTCGGCCGTTCCTGCTTCCTTCCGGTCTCGCCGTATTTGACACGCACTCTTCGTTTGCGTAAAATAGGACAAGGGATACGTAACATGTATCTGGCCCCCATGTGGGGCTTTTTTTATGCCTGCATGAGAGTGACTGGCAGATGGGTGAGCTGTGACTGGAGCCGTATTCAGGGGCTGCGGCGCTTTTGGCGCTGCATCGCCCCTGTCATCTGCAGCACCTGTCACTAGCCATGAACGCAAGCATCCATGGGTGTGTTGCGAGAAACGGGGGTTTCTTATGCCAAACGATTTCGATCTCATTATCATCGGTGCCGGCCCGGCGGGGATATTCACGGCGCTCGAGCTGGCCGATACCGGGATGTCCATCCTGATCTTGGAGAAGGGGCTGGATATTCGTGAGCGTATCGCGCTCAATAAGAACAGGCAGGCGAAGGCGGCCGACCGCTATGCGAATATCGTATCCGGCTGGGGCGGCGCGGGGGCCTTCTCTGACGGGAAGCTGACGCTTACGACGGACTATGGCGGAAACCTGGATGATTATATGAATAAAGGGGAGCTCGCCCGTCTGATCTCCTATGTGGACGGCGTGTACTGCCGATATGGCGGGGCCGATCGCAAGGTCTACGGGGATGAGTACAAGGAGGAGCTGCACGAATTGAAGCGGCGGGCGGCAGCCGCAGACTTGTCCTTCATCCCAGCGCGCATCCGCCATCTGGGGACGGATGTGAATGGAGAGATCCTCTCCCGTATGCGTGACAGCTTGCCGGCCAATGTGACGGTGAAGTCAAAGTGTCCGGTGGATACGATCCTTGTGAGCGACGGCGTGGTGCAGGGCGTCATTGCGGGCGGCGAGACGTACCGCTGCAAGTACCTCGTGGCCGCACCGGGGCGTGACGGCGCGGAGTGGTTCACCGGAGAAGCGAAGCGGATCGGTCTTCAGACTGAGTCGAATGCAGTCGACATCGGCGTCCGCGTGGAGTCACCGGCCGAAGTCTTCGAGCCGATCACGAACATCTGCTATGAGTCGAAGCTGGTGTATTTCTCCAGATCCTTCGATGACCGTGTACGCACGTTCTGCATGAATCCGTATGGCTTCGTCGTGACGGAGAACAACAACGGACTCATGACGGTGAATGGGCATTCGTATGCACACAAAAAAAGTGAGAATACCAATTTCGCCATTCTGGTATCAAAGCAGTTCACCGAGCCCTTCCATGAACCGATCGAGTACGGGAAATACATCGCGACACTGGCAAACATGCTGGGCGGCGGGCCCATCGTGCAGCGTCTCGGCGACCTGCGTGACGGCCGTCGTTCGACGGCAGAGCGCATACGAAGAGGGCTGATCAATCCCACCATGCCCTCGGCAACGCCGGGAGATCTATCTTTGGTCTTGCCATATCGCTTCTTAAAGGATATTATGGAGATGTTTGAAGCGCTGGATGAAGCATGCCCGGGAGCGAACTCGCGCCACACCCTTCTCTATGGCGTGGAGGTGAAGTTCTACTCCTCCCGTATCGCACTGTCTTCCCAGCTGGAAACGAAGATTCCCAATTTCTTCGCTATTGGTGATGGAGCCGGCATCACCAGGGGCCTGGTACAGGCTTCCGCCGCCGGTGTAGTCGTCGGGCGCGAGATCGCGGCCCGCATTGGTCAACCGAAGGGAGAACTCTGATGATACCGAGGTACACACGTCCAGTCATGGAAAAGATCTGGAATGAAAGAAATGAATGGCAGACAATGCTTGATGTAGAGATCGCAGCCTGCGAAGCAAATGCAGAGCTGGGCCGCATTCCGAAGGAAGCTGTCGAAGTGATCAAAGCGAAGGCAGACTTTGATGTCGAGCGCATCCACGAGATCGATCGTGAGATCAATCACGACATCATCGCTTTCCTCACGAATGTCGGGGAATATGTAGGCGATGATGCCAAGTACATCCACATGGGCCTTACCTCCACCGACGTGAAGGATACCGGCCTCAATGTACAGATCAAACAGGCCTCCGCTGTCCTTCTCGAAGATCTGGAAAAGCTGGCAGAAGTCTTGAAGAGAAGAGCTGTCGAATTCAAGTATACCCCGACCATCGGCCGTACCCACGGTGTCCATGCAGAACCGACCACCTTCGGTCTGAAGCTGCTCCTTTGGTACTCCGAGACGCTCAGAAACATTGACCGCATGAAGAGAGCCGCAGAAGAAATGGCTGTCGGCAAGCTGTCCGGCGCGGTAGGCACCTATGCAGACATCAATCCATACGTCGAAGAATACGTCTGCAAGAAGATGGGCCTTGCCAAAGAAGTCGTAGCGACTCAGGTCGTACAGCGTGACCACCATGCTGAATACATCACGACCTTAGGCGTCATCGCCGGCACCCTCGCCCAGATGGCTCTCGAAGTCCGCCACCTGCAGAGAACCGAAGTGAGAGAAGCGGAAGAATATTTCAGCCCGAAGCAGAAGGGCTCCTCTGCGATGCCGCATAAGAGAAATCCGGTCAAGTCCGAAAGAATCTGCGGCATGGCCCGTCTCATTCAGGGCTACAGCCTCCCTGCCTTCGAAGACATCCCGCTCTGGCACGAAAGAGATATTTCCCACTCCTCCGTCGAACGTGTCATGTTCCCGGATGCGACCATCGCTCTGGACTACATCCTCGCACAGACCACCGACCTCATCGACAAGCTCCTCGTCTATCCGGACAAGATGCTCGCCGATCTGAACCTCACCGGCGGCCTCATCTACAGCCCGCGCGTCCTCCTCGCTCTCGTAGCGAAAGGCGCTTACCGCGATACCGCATATCGCTGGGTACAGAGAAATGCGATGAAACGCTGGCTTCAGGGCGAAGATTTCTACGAAAATCTTTGCAAGGATGAAGATGTCAGAAAGTATCTGAACGAAGAAGAGATCAAAGCCTGCTTCGATTACAAGCCGATGCTCGTACATGTCGATGAGATCTTTGCTCGTTTCGGACTGTAATTTACTCATCAAAAAAGCCTCGACCCGTAAGGGCGAGGCTTTTTGCGTGAAGGGAAATGATACAAGCGGTGCCATCATAAACGATTAAATAAAGACCCTGAAAGGGTAATGCTATTAAGTTAAGCGGTAGAACGTTCTTGGCTCCCCATCGGGGGAGCTCCCCGAAGGGGTGAGGGGGGCTACGTAGCGGTATTGCATGAAAGTGTTGGAATATCGATAGCATCGGACTATTCAACATAGCACGCTATACCGCTAGCATGCCCCTATTG
>JAIJLI010000189.1 GCA_022722495.1 Dialister sp.
CTAGTCACTCCTAATCCCTAATCCTTAGCCACTCACCTGTACAGGTTTAGTGGGTTCAAAGGGTTCAGCAGGTTCAAAGGGGGAGGTGGCGGCTTCGCCACCTTGTTAGATGATGGTATTCTCGTATCGCAGCCTTCCCCTCGAGGGGAAGGTGCCCCGAAGGGGCGGATAGGGCACAGGCGGTATGAAAGACAGATGAGGAAAGCGGAGAAGTGCGCGGCACATGTAGGAAAAGCGTGAGTCTTAGGCCTCGAATGACAAAGATTTCTCGCTCCACTCGAAATGGCGATACGAGAGTCTGATGTCTCCTAGTCTCCCTGCGCCCCCAATCCCTAGCCACTCATCCCTGCTTTCAAACTTCGGGGTTCGGGATTATGGTAGCGGCTTCGCCGCATTATATATGTGTGGCGAAGCCGCCACCACAACCTTGAACCCTGAACCCGAATCTCATTCCTAATTCCCCCTATCTATGCTACAATGTAAAAATACATTCACCCATCCAAGGAGGTCCATCATGTTACAACAGGTATCCATCTTCACGGCGAACCGTCAGGGCGCCCTCTCCCGCATGACATCCATTCTTGCGAAGGAGAACATCAATATTTACACCATGCTCGCCAACGACAGCGCGGAATTCGGCATCGTCCGCCTCATCGTAGATAAACCGGAAGAAGCCGTCTTGATCCTTGAAAAAGAAGGCTACCAGTGCCGCGTCGACCTCGTCATCGCCGTCGATATGGGATCGGACAAGCCGGGCGCCCTCGACCGCATCTTAGGCGACCTTCAGGCAGCCAATGTCATGATCCGCTACCTCTACATCTCCTTCGACCGTGCGACCAGCTCCCCGATCGCCGTCTTCAGCACCACCGAGTCCGAGACCGAAGCCTTTCTCAAAGGCAAAGACTACAAGCTGGTGGAAGAATTCTGACTGACTGGGGATTAGACGTCAGACATTAGATGTCAGACTTCAGGCTTCAGGCTTTAGACTTCAAGCACAAAAAGACCCGTGATTCCCTCGTTTGAGAATCACGGGTCTTTTTATGCTCCTTGTCTGATATCTGATTTCTGACGACCAGTCACCAGTCACTAGTCACTAGTCACTAATCACCGGCCACTACTTCCCCAGCACGGCTTCGACCGCTTCCTTGCAGAGAGAGACACCCCGATCCAGATCTTCTCTTGTGATATTGAGCGGCGGATTGAAATAAATGATATCCCCCATCGGGCGAAGCACAAGCCCCAGATCCATGGCTTTTCTGAAAATATGCCAGCCGATACGACGCGAAGGATCGAAAGCCTTCTTCGTCTTCGGATCCTCGACCAGCTCGATCGCATTGATCAGCCCGATATGGCGGATCTCTCCGACATTCTTGTGACTGCCGAGAGCCTGCATCAGCTTTTCATGCAGGTACTTCCCATTCTCATTCACCTTCGTGAGGATATGGTCACGCTTCATGATCTTGAGGACAGTGAGCGCGATGGCGCAGCCCATCGGATTTCCTGCATAGGTATGGCTGTGGACGAAGGCCTTGTGCGTGCCGAAATCATCATAGAACGCATCGTACACTTTGTCTGTCGTGATGGTAAGAGACATCGGCATATAGCCTGCCGTCAGACCCTTCGACGTGCAGAGGATATCCGGGGACACGCCCGCATGCTCGATCGCAAAGAGCTTGCCCGTGCGGCCAAAGCCCGCTGCGATCTCATCATCGATCAGGAGCACGCCGTACTCATCGCAGAGCTTTCGAAGTTTTCTCAAATACTCCGCCGGATAGATACGCATGCCGGCCGCGCCCTGCAGGATCGGCTCCACGATGCACGCCACGGTTTCCTTTCCATATTTCTTAAAGGCCGCCTCTGCGTCCTCGAAGCACTCCACGCCGCACGTCTCTCTCGTCTTGCCGTATGGACAGCGGTAACAGTCCAGCCCTTTGAAATGAATATTATTCATCAGCATCGGGTGGAAGATCTTCGCATACAGATCCATCGAGCCGACCGAGAGCGCCCCGATCGTCTCCCCGTGATACGACTCCGGCAGGCACATGAAGCGCGTCCTCTCCGGATGTCCCGTCTGATACTGATACTGGAATGCCATCTTCAGTGCCGCCTCGACCGCAGACGACCCATTATCATGGAAAGTGAACTTCGTGAGCCCCGCCGGTAAAAGCTCCGACAGCTCACGAGCCAGCTCGATCGCCGGCTTGTGCGTGAAATTTGTGAAAATGACATGCTCCAGTTCATCCACCTGCTGCTTCAGCGCCGCATTGATCTCCGGATTCGCATGCCCCAGAAGATTGCACCACCATGAAGAAATGATATCCAGGTACGCCTTGCCATGCGTGTCATACAAATAGCACCCCTTCGCATGGTCGATCACCACCGGAGGAAATACCTCATTATCCTTCATCTGCATGGCCGGATGCCAGATATACTTCGCATCCTCCGCTTCCCAGTTGATTCCACTCATCAGACTTCTCTCCTTTTACTTTGTTGTTGGTTGTTTGGAAATCGTGTGTACGATTTATAGTTTATGGTTTTGGGGTTTTCCTCCATCTGAGCAGGCCCTTAGAGAAGGGCCGCGCCAAAGGCGCAGGATGGATCCCACGAGCGGTATAAAACCCATGTTGGACAATGCCACCTTCGCCACTGTCTGCCGCAAACTACCCATCACACCTCTTGATACAATCCTTCCAGCACCTTCGGATCGCAATGGAGGATCTCATCCCCCTTCGCGACCTTCGCGATGACAGAGACCCCCGTGATCTCCTCGATCATCTTCACATTATCCTCCTCCATCACGCCGCCCTTCCAGTTGTTCAGGATGATGCCCCGGATCGGAATATTTCTATGAGCGATATACTCACACGTCGTCACCACATGATTGATCGTCCCCAGCCCCGCATCCGCGATGACAAGCACCGGCAAATGCAGCCAGGAAATGATATCCTCCAGATAGTACACCGCCTTCTCATCGTGGCGGATCGGGCACACGATGCCGCCGGACCCTTCCATCGTCACATACGGATACGCCTCCGTCACCCGCTTCCACGCCGCAAGGATCACATCCTTCTCCAGCGGATGCCCCTCGAGGCGCGCCGCCAGATGGGGAGACACCGCATGCTGGTACAGATACGACAAGAGCATATCCTCCGGTTCATGGATCCCCGCGAACTCATTCACAAAGCCCGCATCCGATGCAGCAACCGTCGGTGCGCCGCTGATCGCCGCCTTGTAGTAGCCTGTATCATACCCATTCTGACGCATCGTCTTTACCAGAAGCGCCGTCACATAGGTCTTCCCGATATCCGTATCCGTCCCCGTGATAAAAAGTCCCTTGCTCATTGCTATGCCTTCCTTCGTATAAAACGTGACGGGTTTATCCCTTCACCATTGACCATGTACCCAAACGCCATTCATCATCCTGCGCGAAAGAAAATATCATGTGCGGCATTGGACGAGAGCCATGCAGCCTGCGCCGCTCCCTTGCCATGCGCCTCACCTTCACACGTCGACTGAAAATGCAGAAGGGATTCCTCCGCTATTTTCCGATCGCCCTCTTCAGCCGCGACGCCAGCATCGCTGCCAGAATGCACAGACAGATATCCCCCGGCACCGCCAGCACGAAGCAATACAGCACCACCGGCCAGACCCCGATCGGCGTCCCCAAGTAGAAATTATTGATGATGTACACATACACCATCCCGAAAAGATACACCACCAGAAGCCCCGCCAGATTTGCAAAAAGAGTCTTGCCGAAAGAGAAGTCTCCGCTCCTCTCTGAGATCCAACCCGTCAGCCATGCACCCGCGATGAACCCGATGAGGTATCCAAACGTCGGCTGGAAAATATACGAAGGCCCGCCGCCCTCCGTAAAGACCGGCACCCCAGCGAGCCCCAGAAGCACATACAGCCCCACCGAGCAAGCCCCGTTCCGGCTCCCCAGGATAAGCCCCGCCAGCGTCGTAAACAAAAGCTGCAGCGTAAACAGACACACCGGCACCGGGATCTTGATAAACGCCCCGATCGCGATCAGTGCTGTAAACAAACCAAAGAGCACCATCTCCTTCGTCCGGCTTCCACCGGCCACTGCTGCCTCTCCTCTGATCATCTTCATCGCCTCGATTGTTATACCAATGAATCTGTAAAGTTAACATACATATCATATAACAACTCTCCGCTTTATTCAACGTTGACAATTCAGCCAGTTTAAGGTTTGGAGTTTCACACGTAGCAATATGAAAGCGAATATGAGCCACTACAAATCCCGCAGGCACTTAGAGGGGAGCCACACCATCAGTGCAGGATGGGTCCTCGTAGCCGTATAAAATCCAATGTGTGACAACCACAATCCCGTAAGCCCTTGGAGAAGGGCCGCGCCAAAGGCGCAGGATGGATCCTCCTAGCCGTATAAAATCTAATGTGCGACAACCCCAATCCCGTAGGCCCCTAGAGAGGGGCCGCACCAAAGGCGCAGGATGGATCCCCGTAGCAGCAGAAAGACAGATGTTGGATGACCTCGCTCCCGTATCGTCACTGCCTACTACCATCAAACCTTCCCGCCGTACATTTTTTCATAATACGTCTGATACTCGCCGCTCACGATCTCTTCCCACCAGTCCTTATGTGTCAGATACCACTCGATCGTCTTTTTGATACCGTCTGCGAATTTTATCTCCGGCAGCCAGCCGAGCTCCCCGTGGATCTTCGCCGGATCGATGGCATAGCGGCGGTCATGACCTTTGCGATCCTGCACATATGTGATGAGGCTCTTCGGTTTTCCCAACGCCTTGCAGATGAGCTTCACGATATCGATATTTCCCATCTCATTATGCCCGCCGATATTGTACACCTCGCCCACGCGTCCATGCTGCAGAATGAGATCGATGGCCTTGCAGTGATCCTCCACATACAGCCAGTCA
>JAIJLI010000190.1 GCA_022722495.1 Dialister sp.
GATTTGATTTCGGCTAAGCGGTTACCTATCATTGGATGGATAGATGAGGCATTTTCACTTTCAGTAGCCTATCAGAAAGTGAGCAAGAACATTACTCCCGAGATAGAGCGCAAGACGGATGCTTTGCTTGACAAGTGGTTTCCTGAATACACAAGTTATATAGAAGTATTCGATTGAAATCAAGACAACATGTAAAACATAATAATATAGAACACAACTATGGAAGTAAAAATAAAATATTCAGAGCTTCAAGATTTTATCTCGCATAATTTCAAGAAAGAAGTGGCGTTGGCATTTGTCGCTCCATCTACAGTTGCAGTGTCAACGAAAATAAAGGTCTTTGGCTTTGCGAAGAGTATTGGCGTGGAGCTGTGTGTTGAGAAAGTAGATGATTCCAACCTACACATAGTATATAGTGGTAAGTTAGGAGTTGAATTGCTTATCACTCCTGCCATTGCTTTCTTGAAGAGACTCTTGCCAGACAAAACGAACTTTATAACTCAGAGTTCAAACAATCGAGTTGTTGTTAACGTAGCTGAAATTGAACAGTTGGAAGATGTGCTTGATAAGGTCGCATTAAAGAATATATGCTTTGATGAAGAGCATATTATCATTGAGTCTTCCTTGAATATACCATATTGTAAGTAGACATTTTGCAGACTCTTAAATAATTCTATCATGTTTACTACACAGTTTTGGCTTATAGTTATAGGCTTTGCACAAATGATTGGTTGCAGTTGGATATTCAGCATGTTTCAAAAACGGGCTTACAAACGGGAAATCCGAAGCAGACATTCTTATGTCTTGTTGGCTAAGTTGCTAGCTGAAGAAGAAAAACTTAGGTGCAACATCAGTAAATGCAATGAGAATGGTACTGGAGAAGTGTATCTTGGCTTACCGGAAGGGATAGTAAAGGTGTTTTCTCTTGGAAATGATAGATTTGCTATTTCTCTTGTTGGAGCTGTTATTATAAATGACTTGCATGTAGACATGGCTCGTGAGATTTGTAAGGATTTGAACACTACGGAGAGTAGAGTAAGGTATAGCGTTGGCTTTGAACCGGCTTTTTCCCAAACAGGAATTTCTATTACTTGTGACTTTGAGGAAGATGGCGACGATGAAACTACCGAATACGATATTCTTAGTTATGCCAAGGCATATTTAGAGCCAAAGCAACAAGAACTACAAACAATGTGGACTCAGAAAATGGAGGAAATTCAATAAAAACAAAAATATAAAAGACATGAACACAAATAAATACTTCAAGTTAGGCTTAATAACAATGTTTTTAGCCTTTTTCGGACAGTTGTCCTTCGCCCAAGAAGTGATAGTGGCTGACACTACTGACGCAGAAGAAGCATTTGGCAAAAAGCCCATCACCCAAGTACCATTGGAACAATGCGAACAGATAGACACTTGTAGCATTGCCAAGTTTGCCGTTGTTTCAAAAGGTGGCAAACAGGGTATCTATGACTTGGAGAAGCATGAGAATGTTACGGAGATAGATTTAGATGTTGCAGGTTTCTCACGTCGTTATGTGTCAGAAGATGGCATTGAGGTATTCTACTTCTATGTAGAAAAAGGGATTAAGCGTGGCACCATTGGCGTGGTTGGAGAAAACAATCAAACTGTTGGTGTATGGATGGACAATCCTGAATATGTAGCAAAACTTGATGAATGCACGACAATAGATAGCGTGATGACTCAAAAATGCCAAGATGTTTTGTCTGAGGGGTTGAAAATGTTGAATGGAACATACGGACAGATTGCTGTTATAGATGCACAAACAGGAAGACTGAAATCATGGGTTGCATTGGAGAAAAATAGAGATGATTATTCAGAGGGCAAGCTATTGAAACAAGCATGTAGTCCTCGCATTTTGACACTTGTAGGCATTACTCCTATGTTGGCAGATATCAATGGTTCACTCGATGACATGATGGATTTGTGCGGTGGCATATATAATATAGGTGACAGCATCAGCATTCGTGACCATAACTGGCGGTCTGGCGGTTATGGTGTAATGACTTGTCGCCAAGCATTGACACATAAATCTAACGTGGCTATGTTCAAGATACTCTTGGTAAATCGTGGCGACAATGCTTTTGGTATATGGAAGAAAATGACAAGTGACGAAAAGCAAACAAATGCCATGGAATTGGCTGCGCTCTTTAATGGTGCCTATCAGAAGAACACTCTGACATTCCCGACTTTGCAAGGAGACTCAGTTACAGAGGAAACATTTGACAACATTACGCCTTTGGGACGTAAATATCTGCAAGAGGTATTGATTGGTCTGAACAAAGGGAAAGGCATACAAGCATCTTATGCCCCCAAGAAAGTGGATATAGCAGGAGTATATGGCAACTATCAAGGCAAAGAACTTGAAAATGGGGAACATAAATTGGCAGAAACGGCATTTGTTGGAGTATTCCCTGTAAAGAAACCTCGCTATGTCTTGGCTGTAATCATCAATAGAGCGAATGAACAAACTCATTGTTCAAAGGATTTAGCCAATGGCATCGTGAATAATCTTGTGGAATGGTTGTCTAAATATTAACACTTGGAATTTATGGAAGAGGTTATCTACAAACATGAAACGAATGGTGAGTTCACAGGAATCTATGCGCAAATAGAAGATGGCAAACTCACCATTACCGAGCAAGATATGGGTGAATTTGAGAAAGAATATTCAAGAGACGGCGAGGTTGAGTCTTTCGTATTCTTTGATGTGGCAAATACCAATCGTCTGATGAGGTCTTTGCACGCATCTGACGACTATAGTCTTATCGAATCATTAAAAAAGAAGTTCAAAAGACATGGGAGTTGCATGAAAAGCGAGATCTGCTATTATTGCGATGAACATGACATTAAGTATCAAACACAAGTATATTATTGATAGAACAATATGACACAGCAAGCCAAGATTCCCATATTATTGAATATAATATTGTCGGAAAAATTACGTTACAGATAGATTAGAGGTTACATTTCCCTCTATACTATCATAAACTAAAAATAATCGTAATATGGAGATAAGATATGCAACAATAAGCAAGACTGGTAGAAGGCATAATAACGAGGATGCTTACAAGGTCATTGATATGTCACCAAACAATCGGTTTCTGGGAATAGTCTGTGATGGCATGGGTGGTCATTCTTTTGGAGAGACTGCCAGTGAAACGGTATGCAATACTATATCTGACTTTTGGAAGAAGCATATTAGTACGCCCGATTGTGACTCAAAGGTAAAACTCGCTTGCAAGAAAGCAAGTTGTGCCATTGACCAAAAGGCATTTGAGCTTCATCATGCAGAGATGGGTACGACTATGGTCATGGTAAGTATTGAAAACGATGTGGCAACCATTGCGCATATTGGTGATAGTCGCTGTTATGTACAAAGACCTGGTGATGGATTACTTTATCAGACAAAAGACCATATCCGGCTTGATTTTGGATGGGAGATTGTTGCCAAGTGCTTCTTCTCTTACCGCCCAGAAGTGGCAGTACCAGACATCCGACAAATCAAACTACAGACTGGTGACAGAGTTTTACTTTGTTCGGATGGACTATACAAAAGCATGGCTCCTGACATTTTGCAAGCAAGGATGATGGATGACAAATCCTTGGAAGAGATACTTGACGTTTATGATTTCCTTTGTAAGAAACAAGGAGATGACAATTATACGGCAATGTTGATTGAATGTTTCTGAATTTTAGGGAAAGAATTATGAAAACTCGTTATACATTGTTTGTATTAGGCTTTGCACTGTTATTGATAGCTTCTTGTAATAGAGAAGATATAAGCATTACCTATTTCAAACAACAGCAAAGTACTTCTGACAATACCAACAAGGAAGACTCCTTGATGATGCCTTGTGGATTTATAGAATATGACTCCGTTCGATTCTCGGATGGTTCATATGCTGTGCATCGTTTGCAATATGCACCGCAGAACAGTGTGACGGAGTTCTTTGATAACAAGGGACGAACGATTGCCACGATAGCAAGGGCATCGGAATGTTATGCACAAACTCTTGTGTATGATTACGATGATGAAGGACGGTTGTCTCATCTCCTCCAATATAAAAGTGAAATCTTTGAAGGCTTGGATTCAGACAGCGCAAGTTATGGAAGGAATAAAGATGGGTATCTTGGCTTTCGACAAATGATAGCAGATATGGATTATGAACATCCTGACACTGCAAAATACCAACAGACGAACATCGAATATGATAAAGATGGCGATGCTGTTAAAGCCTATATGGTATATGGCAGTGATAGCATTGTTGCACCAAGCGGATATAAGTTGACCATAGCGGTAAAACCTTGCCTGAGTTTTTGGCAAAGCGACTTGCATGGTGGCTTTTATATCTTCCATGTGACAATGGAACCTAAAAGAAAGGATTTGCAAAATTATAAGGTTTGCCGATTTGCAGATTATCTGCCCTCAATGGAATCGGAATATCGGAATGGGCGCATCGTCAAAACAGTATGGCACCATGATCCATGTATAGAGTCAGATGATAAAGACCTTGTCTTCATTCCAATAATAACTGATGACTTGAATGTGTATTCCGTTACGTGGGAGGATGGCAGCAAGCATCAACGTGTATATAAAGACGGGCTATTGGCATATAAGCAAGAAATCAGCAGGTATGGTACTGCGTTGAAAAAGGAAACGTACTCTTTCCTATCAGACAAAAAGGTCAAAGTTACATTTGAGACCATTGATTATAGAACCAAAGCATTGAAGACAATATCAACTTCAGTCATGAATGTTCCTGACATGGAAAAGTTTCGTGAGGACATGAATGTAATCAGTGGAAATTACAGATGGGAAAATTATTACAACAAATAAAAACTTACGGATATGGACAAGAATAATTTAAAGGATGCCTACGATATAGGTGAGAAT
>JAIJLI010000191.1 GCA_022722495.1 Dialister sp.
ACCATGAGATCCGGGAAGAGCTTCTCCTCCATCCGGCGGTCATCCCGCTCTTGGAAGATGAGAATCTCGCTGTCTGTTCGAAAAAAATCACAGGCTACCATGCGGCTGTCTATGGCATTACGCTGGACAAGGTGGCGTGGAAGGAGTAGGAAAAGGCATCGGCGACAGGTCGGCGCTTTTCTTCTATAAAATTTCTTTGTGTTGCGTCTTGACGGATGGATCCGTCCTTCTCGCTTCGTATGGCCCTCGTGTCAGTGATTCACGAAAGGAGGCACATCTCGTGAAATCTTTTCTGAGCTATGCGCTTCGGCGCATTTTTCTCCTGATCCCTTTTCTCATCGGACTCACGATCCTGGCGTTCCTGCTGGGCGTGCTTGCGCCCGGAGATCCGGCGATGGCGGTCCTTACGATGGACGGGACGGCAGAACCGACGGAGTCGGAGCTGCTTGCGATGCGGGAGAGCATGGGGCTGGATCAGCCTTTTTGGATGCAGTATGGGAGCTGGCTCACACATGCGGCAGTGGGAGATCTGGGTGTATCGTATCTGACACATAGACCGGTGCTGTCCGAGCTCATGCGAAGATTTCCCGTCACCCTCCACTTGGCTCTCTGGGCGATGGGATGGGTGATCCTGCTCGGAATCCCTGCGGGCATATGGGCGGCGCGCAGGAAAGGTCATGCGGCAGAGATCGGACTTGAGCTCGTGGCGCTCTTCTTTATTTCTATGCCGTCTTTCTGGCTGGGGATCATGATGATGCTGATCTTTTCGGAAGAGTGGCAGCTCCTGCCTTCCTCTGGGTATGGCGATGCGCTCCACATGATATTGCCCTCTTTTGTGCTGGCAGCAGGGACAGCGGCTGCGGTGCTGCGTCTGGAACAGACGTCGGTCCTTTCGGTGATGGAGAAGCCCTTTCTTCTGACGGAGCGGGCGAAGGGGCTCTCCGCTTCGTATATAGAGATCTATCATGTCCTGCCCAATTCGCTGATGCCGGTCATTACCATGCTGGGAACGTTTTTGGCCTCGATCCTGGGCGGCTCGGTCATTATCGAGAATCTTTTTTCCATACCCGGTCTTGGAAGCTATGTACTTTCGGCTATCTGGGGACGGGATTATCCGGTGATTCAGGGCTATGTGCTGGTCAGTGGGACAGTTTTCATCGTATTTAATTATCTGGTTGATCTCAGCTACTATTTGCTGAGCCCGAAAGCGAGGGAGGGCTGATGAAGAAGGAGCTTCACTGGATCTATAAAATGGCGCTTTTTCTGGCGATGGCGCTCGTATTTCTCGCGCTTTTTGCTCCATGGATCGCGCCCTATGATCCCACCGCGGTGTCTACGGAGGAAATCCTGGAAGGCATGTCATCCTCACACTGGCTGGGGACGGATGCGCTGGGGCGTGATATTCTTTCCCGTACCATCTATGGGGCGCGGACGTCAGTGGCTTTTGCCTTTGTGGCGGCGTTTTGTACCATGTTCCTTGGCCTTATGCTGGGGATCCTATCCGGTTACTTTGGCGGTTGGGTGGATCGGGGGATCCAGTGTCTTGTGGCTGTATTTCAGGGACTTCCGGGGATGAGTCTTATGATCGCGGTCGCGGCGATCCTTCCGGAGAACAATTTCCGTCTCATCATCGCATTGACTCTGACCTCGTGGGCGGGTTTTTCACGTATCGTGAGGAGTGAGGTCATACGTATTCGTGGGGAGCTCTACATGGAAAGCATCAAAAGCTTGGGGGCATCCCATGGGTACATCGTAAGGAAATATGTACTTCCGAATGTGCTTCCCGTCGTTATCGTGCTATTGACGCTCCGCATCGGGACTTCGCTGCTCTCGGCTTCGGCACTGTCCTACTTGGGACTGGGTGTTTCTCCTCCGACGGCGGATTGGGGCGTCATGATTTCTGATGCGAGGACTTATTTCCGCTCATACCCGCTGATGATGATCGCTCCCGGTACAGGAATCACTCTCTTTTGCCTTTCTATCAATCTTCTGGGAGATGCGATGAGAGAACGAATAAGGAAATGACGGAGAGCTTCATCGGAGCAGAGCTTCTTTCAGGGCGCGTCCCCGATGGGAAGCTAAGAATAGGCTGCCCTTTCACTGTACCACATTAGCGGGGGCAGCCCTTCTCCACAGCACCTTTAGAATCTGTAACACTTCCCTTACCTGAAAGGAGCCTTTTCTATGGATATCGAAGTCAAGCAGCTTTCTGTCACTTTCCCTTCGCCGATGGGCGCTGTCCGCGTGCTTCGTGATGTAAATCTTCTCTTTCACGGGGGGAAAATCACTGCGCTCCTTGGCGAGTCGGGGAGCGGGAAATCGATCTTGGGCACGGCCATCATGCGTCTTCTTCCGGAAAATGCGCGAATGACAGGAAGCATTTTTTATGAGGGAAAGGATCTTCCCCGGCTTTCCGAGAAAGAAATGAATGAGATCCGAGGCAATCGCATCGGCTGGATCGCGCAGGATCCGATCTCTGCCATGGATCCGCTGATGCGTGTCGGACGACAGATGACAGAAGTCTTGCGCAAGCGGCTGGGCTGGGGGAAAGAGAAGAGCAGGGAGGGTGCTCTTGGGCAGCTGGAAAAGTACGGTCTTGGAGATCCTGTCCGCGTGTGTGCGTCCTATCCGCACCAACTTTCAGGGGGTATGGCGCAGCGCGTCATGGCAGCGATGATGACCTTGCCTTCCCCGGAGTGGCTCATCGCGGATGAGCCGACGAAGGGGCTAGATCCGCTTGTAAGGAAACAGGTGGCAGATATGTTTCTTCAGATCAAGATGGCGGGAAGGGGGATGCTGCTCATCACTCACGACCTCGCACTGGCAGAATGTCTCGCCGATCGTGTGGTGGTGCTTTACGCCGGGGAAGTCCTCGAGCAGGGGAGCACAGAGGATATTTTCAAGAATCCATACCACCCTTATACGCGGGGGCTTCTCGCCGCGGCGCCTTCCCGCGGTCTTTATCCCATCTCCGGAAATCCACCGGATCTTTCCCGCCTCACCGGCGGCTGCATTTTTCGGAGTCGATGTGCATTTTGCGGAAAAGGTTGTGAGAAGAGGCAGACGATGAGGAAAGTGGGAGAGGGACATTTTGTAAAATGTGGAGAAAGCATCACCGTTCATTCATCTTTTTAGAAAGGAGCGCCCATGCTCTTAGACGTACAGCATATTTCGAAATCCTTCACGACTGGATATATACGGAAAGTGAAGAAGGAGGTGCTGAAGGATATTTCCTTCACGCTTTCGAAAGGAGAGACACTGGGGATCGCGGGGACGAGTGGTGCGGGGAAGACGACGCTCATCCGTATCCTGATGCAGCTTCTCGTTCCAGATGGAGGAGTCGTGCTCTATCACGGGCGGGATCTTGGCGGCCTTTCCGGGAAAGAGATGCTCGCGGTACGCCGCACGATGCAGATGATATTTCAAAATCCTGCGGCCGCGCTTCATCCGCGTATGACGATCCGTGAGAGTATCGAAGAGCCCTCACGCCTATATGGGAAGATGGATCGCTTTGAGGAGCGTATGCAAGAGATGCTTTCGCGTCTCCAGCTTCGACGCGAGCTGCTCTTGCGCTATCCGGCTGAGCTTTCCGGAGGGGAGCTCCAGCGGGTGGCGCTTGCTCGTTTGCTCCTCATCTCACCGGAGATCCTGATCTTGGATGAGCCGACTTCGATGCTGGATGTGTCGGTGCAGGCGGAGATCCTGACCCTCTTGCAAGAGCTTCAGGAGGATCGGGAGATCGCCTATCTCTTCATTTCTCATGACCTCGATGTCCTTGCCGCGATGGCACGCCGCGTGGGCATCCTATCGGCAGGGAGGCTGGTGGAGATCGGGGCGGCAGAAGATGTGCTGCATCATCCGCAGCACCCATATACGCAGGAGCTCGTCAGGTCATTTTTTGCTTTGTAAAGTGTGCATCTTGATTGCTCAGCGAGCTTCCTGGCTGTGATAAAGAATAGGAAGGGGACATAGGCTGCAGGATGTACAGGTATTTAAGGCTTTGCAAAGGGGGATGACAGCGAGACTGTATAGTCCCGGGAAAGGATGCTTTTCGTGCATATTTGACCGGAAGTCAATTCCATGCTATAATAACACCATCTTCAAAACGGGATGACTGTTACGGAAAGGATGATAGATGATGAAAAAATGGAAATATGCACTGATGGCCGCTGCGACGGTTTTGGTGATTCCTACTTTTGCGAGCCGTGCGGAGATGCCGCCAATCGGGATGCCGAATCCTCTGGTGGAATACAAGACGTACCATGCGCTCGCAGAAGCCACGGACAGCCGTCCTCTCTTCCTTCCGAAGGGAACGATGCTTGCCGGTCAGTGCCATCTGACGGACTATATCGCCATCGGCGGCAAGCTCTCGGATATCCGTTATCGGATGGATGATGGCAGCACGCTCTCTGTCCGCACGGCGAGACTGGAGGGAGAAGGGGCAGGAAAAAATATCAGCGGAGTCTATACCGGTCGCTGGGAATCGCGCATGATCGGTGCGACGGAGGTCATGACAGCGAAGACGATGGATGGCTCACTCGCTGCTTTCTGGACGGAGGGGGAGTATGCGTTCTCTGTTGTCGGAAGCAAGATGAGCGATGACGTCTTCGATGCGCTCCTTTCCGATGTTTTTGTGGATATATCAGAGCATTTCTATGGGGAAGCGGTAAATCCGCTCGCAAGAAAAACATTCTGAGGGAAGGAAGATCCCTTATCCAAGCGAGTTTCTCGAAGGTCAGGACGAAAGTCCTGGCCTTTTTGCGTGGGAAAAAAGAAGACTGGGAGATGACAGCGACTGCTTTTTTCCCATTCTTTTGCAAGGGGGCGGGCACATTCACTTAGAGGGTAATGCCATTAAGTTAAGCGGCAGAACGTTCTTGG
>JAIJLI010000192.1 GCA_022722495.1 Dialister sp.
CGCCGAGGCGATGACGCACTCTCTGATGCGCTTTTGATTTCCGGCACCATAGTTCTGCGCGATGGCTGTCGAGAAGGCATTCCCGAAGTCCATGAGGGGGGAGTAGGCCAGGGTGTCGATCTTGACGCCGGCAGCGAAGGCGGCCATGACGATGGTGCCGAAGCTGTTCACAAGGCCCTGCACGAGAAGGATGCCGAAATTCATGATGGACTGCTGGAGGCTGGTCAGAAGCGAAAGACGGGAAATGTCGCGGAAGATGGATGGGTCCCAGCGGCGGTATTTCTTTTCTACCAGAAGATCTTTTCGATAGAAAAGGCAGTAGCAAAGGATGCCGAGACCGGAAGCGTACTCAGCGATGACGGTCGCCTCGGCCGCGCCGGCGACGCCTCGCTGGAAGACCAGGATGAAGAGAAGGTCGAGCGCGATATTCAGGAGGGCGGAGACGATGAGGAAGACGAGCGGGATGAGTGAGTTTCCCACGGCGCGCAGGAGGGCGGCAAAGTAGTTGTAGAGGAAGACGGCGATGATGCCGGAGAAGATCCATAGGAGATAGTCACGGAAGTAAGAAGCGACGTCTGCGGGGATCTGCATGAAGCGGATGATCTCTTCCAGAAATATATAGGAGATGGCATTCAGGAAGAGCGAGAGTGCGCCGATGGAAAGGAAGGAAATATAAATGGACTGCTTCATGCGGGCGGTGTTCTTCTGTCCGTGGCAGATGGAGAAGTAGACGCCGCTCCCCATCGTGAGGCCGATCAGGATGGAGGTGATGAAGATCATGAGCGTATAGGCACTCCCGACAGCGGCGAGAGGGGCTTCGCCGAGGAATCGTCCGACGATCAATGTATCGACGACATTGTAGAGCTGCTGAAAGATATTGCCGGCCATGAGGGGCAGAGAAAAAAGCAGTATCTTTTTCGAGATGCTGCCTTGGGTAAAATCGAGATCTTTTGTCATGAAGGCTCCTTAGGAAACAGGGATCTTGAGGCTCTATCAGGGAAAGTCTGACAGGGTGCGGCGCATACATAGAGAAGCGCCGCGCGTCGTTGAACGGGGTGATGCCTCATTTGCCTTATTATGGAGCGTGCCGCGATGAAATGCAAGAGGAAGAGGGCAGGATACCGTTTTCCAGCGCTGAAGAGCAGCAGGGAGCGGAAGACAGGCAGCAGCTTTTGGTCCGCTCCCTGTTCCTTACTCTCCCTTCTCCGTTTTTTTCAGTACATAGCCATAGGCGTGCTTCTTATCGTTTTCCCCATCCTCGACGTAGACGCCCTGAAGCTCGGGGGCGAAGCCCGGGAGTTGATTGATGCCTTCGACGAGGGCGCGGAAGTAGTCGACCGCAGTTTTTGTCCAGACCTCGCCGGGATGGACGCAGAGGATGCCGGGGGGATAGGGGAGCGCACCTTCCAGTGCGATGTGTCCTTCGGCTTCAGTGAGGTCGATGAGCTCGCCATGACCGCGAATGTATTCTCCCTCTGCCTCGATCGGGCTCATGGCATAAGGCGGCAGGTAGTCCTTCTGGAAGAGGCGCGTCTGGAGGGCCGAGATGTTTCTCTCCTTGTAGAAGTCGTGCATTTCCTGGCAGAGTCTTCGGATGGTGTAGCCCTCGTAGTGTGTCTCATAGTGCTCGTAGACGAGGGGGAGGACCTTCTCCATCGGCGCATCGGCATCGATGAAGGCTTCGAAGTCGACGAGGGTATCGACGAGGCGGTCGAGCTTTTCCTTTGACTCGGCGGGCGTCAGGAGGAAGAGGATGTCATTCAGGTCGCATTTTTCAGGGATGATGCGGTGCTCACGCATGAATTCGGCGACGATGGCGCCCGGGATGCCGAAGTCTTCGTAGGCGCCGGTGTGGATGTCAATGCCGGGGGTGATGAGCATGAGCTTCATCGGGTCTAGGAAATACTGGTTTCCGCTATAGCCATGGAAGCCATGCCAGGCTGCGCCCGGCTGAAAGATCCAGTAGCGGCGGTCGGAGGCGATCTGCTCGGTGTGACCGTCCTGCCAATCCTTCATGCCGATCTTGTCCGGGATGAAGGGACGGATGTGGTGGCAGCGCGAGAGGATCTCCTTTCTGACTTCGATGGCAAGGAGGAGTGCGTCTCGCCAGAGCTTCTTGCCGGCATCGCCTTCGTGGATCCTTGCATTGATGTCGAGTGCGGAGAAGAGCTGGTAGAAGGGTGATGTCGTCGCATGCATCATGAAGGCATTGTTCATGCGTTTGTGCGGGACGTAGCGGTCCTGTCCGCGGATATGCGTGTCTTTCTTGTGGATCATCGATGTCATGGAGAAGCCGGCCTGCTGCTTGTGGACGGACTGCGTGACGAAGATGCCGGGATCATCCGGGCCAAGGTCGAGGAGGAGGGGGCTTGCATCATTCATCATGGGGATGAATGCTTCGTAGCCGACCCATGCAGAGTCGAAGAAAATGTAGTCGCACAGATGGCCGATGCGTTCGACGATCTGTCTTGCATTGCCGATGCAGCCGTCGTAGGTGCCGAGCTCGATGACGGCGAGACGGATGGGACGCTCTGCTTTCGCGCGCTCGGGGTCTTTCTCGGCGATGAGGGCACGGATGTAGTCCTCCTCCAGACAATGGGAGGGGATGCCGCCGATGGAGCCATAGGCATTTCTTGCCGTTTCCAGATAGATGGGGATGGCACCGGCGAGGACGAGCGCGCCAAGGTCGATGGATTTATGATTGTTCCGGTCGTAGAGGACGAGGTCGCCGGGCGCAAGGACAGCATTCAGGACGATCTTGTTCGATGTCGATGTGCCGTTCAGGACGAAGTAGGTCTTGTCTGCGTGGAAGACCTTCGCGGCATGCTTCTGCGCTGCAAGCGCCGGCCCTTCATGGATGAGCAGATCGCCTAAGTCAGCGTCCGAGCTGCAGAGGTCGCTGCGGAAGACATTCGGCCCGTAGTAGTCATAGAATGCCTTTCCGGCAGGGTGCCGGCGAAAGAAGGCGCCGCCCTGATGCCCTGGCGTGTCGAACTGGTCATTGTGGCGCGCGGTATACTTGACGAGCGTGTCGAAGAAGGGCGGGAGGAGATCCTTTTCGTACTGGGTGGCGGCGCGGAGGATCTTCTTCTTCCACGAGGCCTTGTCCTTGACCGCCAGTGACTGACAGGAAATATCGGAGACGTTCTTGGCGGCTGCGGTGCCTGTCTCTAAGAGGAACAGCGGGATCGCAAAGGCGTGGATGGTCTCATACTGCTCGGGGATCGTATCCTGGCTCGTCATGACGACGGCAGAAACTTCCGTGAGGTCTGCGCTTGCGAGGGGGATTATGCGGGAAGCGTCCAGTGCAAGGGGAAGGGCCATGGCTCTGTCGGTCAGAGCGATTTTCAAAGGCTTCAAGGGAAATCAGCTCCTTTATGGGGAATGGGCATAAGAAATGAGAGATGCCGGCAGAGCGCATAACGGTCATGGGAGGGCGCGAGCGGCGGTGTAGTCATAAAAACTACGTTATTATAGGAATGATGAAAGTCTCACGTCAATACAAAAAAATTCTGCCCTATAGGCAGAATTTTTTTAATGCGAAAGGGGGGATTTGCGAGGCCGATCATGAGATGGAAGAAAACGCTGATTCAATTGTATGGCATGAGCGAAAGAATCTTTATCGGGCGTTTCCCGCAAGATTCTTCGGCTCATGCTCCACTGCTTTTTATACCGCCGACCTCTACTCATCATTTTCCACCGCTTGGGATGACGATGCGCGTAACATGCCGAATCAAAACTCTGTGGTGCTTTTGATTGTTATGCGCCGCACCTTCCCCTTTGAACCTATAAAACCCGATGAACCTTTTCCGGTCGTAATTAAGGGACGGCACGCTCCATGGGCGAACCCCGAACCTTTTCTCTATGTTATAATAAGAACGATATTATGCAAAGAAGGAGAACTCATGAAACTACTCCGATTGACACTGCAGGGCTTCAAGTCCTTCGCAGATAAGACTACGATCGATTTTTCTGACGGCATGACGGTCATCGTGGGGCCGAATGGATGCGGGAAGAGCAATATTTCCGATGCGGTCCGCTGGGTGCTGGGGGAGCAGAATGTGCGCCAGATCCGTGGGCAGAAGGCAGAGGATATGATCTTTTCCGGCTCAGAGACGCGCCGGGAAAAGAATGGGGCGGAGGTCACGCTCGTCCTTGATAACAGCGGATGCGAGCTGCCGCTCGATACCGTAGAGGTCGCGATCACGCGAAGGCTCCTCAGAAATGGGGATAGTGATTTCTACCTGAATAAGCGAAGCTGCCGCCTGAAGGATATTCAGGAGCTTCTGGCACCGACAGGGCTCGGTAAGGGCTCGATGGCGATCATCGGACAGAATCGGGTGGATCAGGTGCTGACGGCACATGCGGATGAACGGCGCGTGATCTTCGAGGATGTGGCAGGGATCAGCCTGTACCGCATGCGGAAGACGGAAGGACTCCGAAAGCTCGAGAAGACGGCGGAGAATATGGAGCGCGTGAAGGATATGATGGCGCTTCTCGATGAGCAGCTCGTGCCTTTGAAGGAAGGCGCAGAGAGAGCAAGAAGGTACAAGAGCCTTACGCAGGAGAAGCGGGCGATCGATGCGACGATGGGACTCCTGAAGCTGACATCCTCCGGACGTATGACGGCACGCTATGAAAATGAAGCGCTGAAGCTCCAGGATGAAGGCTCTCTGTGGCAGACGAAGCTCTCGCAGGCGAGCCTGGCTAAGGAAACGCTGGAAAAGGACCGTCTCGCGCATCAGGAGAAGCTGCGCGAAGCGGGGGACGCGATGGCGGATGCCCAGCGGGAGATGGAGCGGCTGCGTGGTGATTACCGCGTGAAGGAAGAGGCGCTCTCCCATGCGAAGGAGAAATGGGAGGAGCTCACCGTATCCG
>JAIJLI010000193.1 GCA_022722495.1 Dialister sp.
TCCATTCTCCGATGTTACCGCTGATGACTGGGCTTATCAGGCAGTATCCGACCTGTCCGCTCAGGGCGTCGTAGAAGGCTATCCGGACGGCACCTTCAAGGGCGAAAAGAACATGACCCGTTACGAACTGGCTCAGATCGTTGCTCGCCTCATGGCAAAAGAAGAACAGCTGAATGCAGAGCAGCAGGCAACCTTGGATAAACTCGCCGGCGAATATGCTGATGAACTCGCAAACCTCGGCGTTCGCGTATCTGCACTGGAAAAGAAAGTCGGCAACATTTACTGGTCCGGCAACGCTCGTATGCGTTATCAGGATAAGGGCGACAACAGCACTTCTTGGAATGGCCGTATCCGTATCAATGTTAAAGGACAGGTTAACGAAAACACCGCTGTCAACGCTCGTTTCCTGAATAACTTCAACTTTAAAGATGGCAAAGATTCTACTACGGTTATGGATCGTATCTATGTTGACCATAAATTCAGTGATGGAGTGAGCGCTAAACTGGGCCGCTATGAAGTAGATGCTGGCGGCTTCAACACTTGGCTGATCAGTGCTGCATTAGATGGTTCTGAAGTAGGATTCAATATGGACAAAGTGGCTCTTAACGCTGGCTATGGTCGTTTCACTAGCGGCGATTCGTTTGCAGGCGATGCTACTTACAAAGATGCTGAAATCTTCTATGCTCAGGCTAAAGCAAATCTTGGCGATGCTAAACTCGCTGTCGACTATTTCAAGGCAGCAGATAGCGATAAGATTAACTTAGGCACTATGGGCAAATATGAAGTCATTGGGGCAAATGTCGTTGTTCCAGTTGGCGATTTCCGTGTGGCTGGTGACTACTATGTCAACACTGCTTATGATGGAGATCCACAGGTATGGGCAGCAGGTCTTGGCTATGGCGCTGTCAATGCAAAGAAACCGGGGTCTTGGGGCATTGATGTCGCATACTTTGATGTAGAGCAGGGTGTATTTGCAAATGGCATTGGCGGCTGGCAGCTGTACAACAATAAACTGTTGCAGAGAGACGGCAGCTTCTGGTACGCATCTGCTGATGTAGCACTGCAGAAGAACGTCACCCTCCACGGTGAATACGCATTTGCAGCTGATGCGGATAAAGGCGCTGATCCGGATGATCAGTATACCGTTTCCCTCAACTACAAATTCTAATCTTTGGAATTTTAGACAAGCGAAAGGAAATCCCTCATAGGATTTCCTTTTTGCGTGCAGGGAAGGTGAAGCACAGAGCAGGAAGGGTTTGCTTTTTCCCCTTGCATTTTCTGCGCGAGGCTTGTATAATGCAGTTAGTTTCATACAATGACTGACTTGAAGAGGAGTCCCTTGGGGACTCCTTCTTTTTTACCTAAAGGGAAATTAGAATCAGGCTAAATCATAATTTCCCCCTTGCGGAAAGATTTACTTCCGTAGTATCCTAAAAGGAACTCATATCCTGCCCGAGATATGTGCGAAGGACGAAAGGAAATGGCAGAGGAAACACGGTCACTCGCGCCGCAGATTTTTGAGTACTCCTTCGGAAAGGGCAATCCTATATATAGGGAAATATTTCCCATTTCTCAAAGGAGCGATTTATTATGAAAAAGATCCTCGCACTGGCTGCTGTAGCAGCACTCACCGCTGGCGTATCCGCTTACGCTGCAAATCCATTCTCTGATGTCACCGCTGATGACTGGGCTTATCAGGCAGTATCCGACCTGTCCGCTCAGGGCGTCGTAGAAGGCTATCCGGATGGCACCTTCAAAGGCGAAAGAAACATGACCCGTTACGAACTGGCGCAGATCGTAGCTCGCCTCATGGCAAAAGAAGACCAGCTGAATGCAGAGCAGCAGGCAACGCTTGACAAACTCGCTGGCGAATACGCTGACGAACTCGCAAACCTCGGCGTTCGCGTTTCCAACCTCGAAAAGAAAGTCGGCAACATCTCCTGGTCCGGCGATGCTCGTATGCGTTATATCAATAAAGCTAAAACAAACGATAAAGATGCATGGGATGGACGTCTGCGTCTGACTGTCAAGGGTCAGGTCAATGATGCTACCTACGCTCAGGGCCGTATCGCAACCAACATGTACTTCAGAGATGCTGGTACAGATGATGGCAACACCACCATGGAACGTCTCTTCGTCAACCACAACTTCGGCGACAAGACCTCCGTGGTTCTCGGCCGTCAGGACCTCACCGTATTCGGCGGACTCGAATATGATGACGCATTCGATGGCGCTAAACTCGCATATAACGATGGCAAATTCGATGCTTACGCAGCATTTGGACAGATGAACGCAGGCACCGATGCTCAGAAGGCTACTGATGCAGCATTTGGCGGTCTCGGCTATGACTTCGGCGTGGCTAAACTGAACGCAGCTTACTTCAACTTCACCGGCGACAAAGCAAAGGCTGCTTACGGCTTTGACAGCATCTGGGGCGCAAACCTCGTTGTTCCGGTTCAGGACTTCAGTGTATTCGGCGAATACTGGGACTCCAACGCTGACAAGAACGACAACGCTTACCAGGCTGGCCTCGGCTACAGCACTCTCGATGCTTCCAAACCGGGCACCTTCGCTCTGAACGTTGCTTACAACAGAGTCGGCGCTAACGCTTACCTCGGCGGAGTCACCTATGATGCATCCGACTTCTTTGATATTGCTGCTGGCAAAGATCTGAAGTTCTGGAACGTATTCGGCGACGTTGTTCTCCAGAAGAACGTCACCCTCCACGGCGAATACGCTTGGGATATCGAAAACACCAATACTGGCTATGATGACAACGCTTGGACTGTTTCCCTGAACTACGCATTCTAATTCTTGGATACTCCAGTAAAAAAGAAGCTCCTTATGGAGCTTCTTTTTTTGTGCCATCGCAGTCTTTTCCCGCAAACCGCAGGAGGCATTCTGTTTCAGGATGCCTTCGTCAAGCACGCAGGTGGCAACTATATCGATACTCTTGAATAATAATGGCCGTCATGATATAATGCATACATCAGCACAGACAGATTAAGAAAGTGACTATCGAACAGTATGAAAGGTTGTATTTCTTAATGACATGACAGGAAATAAAGTATACTGCTTTTGTGGCAGATCGATTTCCCGCTGTATGTATTTCCCCATCCGGGATCACCGCCCAATCGTAAGCATCCCGATGGATATCTATATCGGAAGAGGGGGCTAGGGATCAGTGAGAAATGAAGGCGTAGCGTACAAGTCATATAGCCCCGCCACTTCATTCCTGATTTCTCATTAGAGAGAGCGTTCATTCAGGGTCAAGGGCCCTAGGGCTGCCTCTGAGCCCTCAGCCCCTCTTCCATTTCTGAAAGGAAGGTCATTCTTATGGCAGACATCCAGAAACAGTACGGACTTTTTATCGACGGAGATTTTGTACCAGCCGGTGACGGCGCGACATTTGCAGCGCACAATCCGGCGAATGGCGAAGAACTCGCTCTCTTTGCGGAAGCGACGAAGGAAGATGTAGACAAAGCTGTGAAAGCGGCTCGCGCAGCGCTCCCGGCTTGGTCGAAGACATCCCCTGTCGAAAGACAGAATCTTCTTTTGAAGATCGCAGACATCATCGATGCCAATGCCGATCACCTTGCTCTCATGGAGACGCTCGACAACGGCAAGCCGATCCGCGAGACGAAGGCAGCGGATGTTCCGCTCGGCAGCGATCATTTCCGCTATTTTGCAGGGTGCCTCCGTGCGTGGGAAGGCAGTGCGACGATGATCGATGACAATACCATGTCGCTCATCCTTCATGAACCGGTCGGCGTGGTCGGGCAGGTCATCCCGTGGAATTTCCCCTTCACCATGGCATGCTGGAAGCTTGCGCCGGCGCTTGCGGCGGGCAATACCATCGTCATGAAGCCATCCTCCCACACATCGCTGTCTTTGATGGAATTCATGCGTCTCATTCAGAACGTCCTGCCGAAAGGTGTGGTCAATGTCATCACCGGCAAGGGCTCGAAGTCCGGCCAGTGGCTGCTCGACCATCCGGATCTGGACAAGCTCGCCTTCACCGGCTCCACTGAAGTCGGACACGGCGTGTATCAGGCGGCCTGCGACAAGCTCATCCCCTGTACGCTCGAGCTCGGCGGGAAATCCGCGAACATCGTCTTTGACGACTGCGACCTTTCCCAGGCCATCGACGGTGCCTGCAAGGGCATCCTCTTCAATCAGGGACAGGTCTGCTGCGCCGGCTCTCGTCTCTTCGTACAGGAAGGCATCTTCGATGAATTCCTGAAACGCCTGAAAGCGACCTTCGAAGCGGTCAAGATCGGCGATCCGACGGATCCATCGACCCAGCTTGGCGCGCAGATCTACAAATCTCAGCAGGATAAAGTCCTGAATTACGTCAAGATCGGCGTCGAAGAGGGCGCGACCCTCGTGACGGGCGGCAAACGCTATACCGAAAACGGCTGCGACAAGGGCTACTTCATGGAACCGACCATCCTTGTCACCGACAAGCCGGACTGCCGCGTGTGCCAGGAAGAGATCTTCGGACCAGTCGTCGTAGTACAGAAATTCAAGACCGCTGACGAAGTTATCGCGCTGGCCAATGACAGCGTGTACGGCCTCGGCGGCGCGGTATTCACCAAGAATATCAATACAGCCATGAAGGTCGCACGCAGTGTCCGCACGGGCCGTATGTGGGTGAATACCTACAACGATCTGCCGGCAGGAGCACCGTTTGGCGGCTACAAACAGTCCGGCATCGGTCGTGAAACGCACAAGGTCATGCTCGAACACTACAGCCAGATGAAGAATATTTTCATCAACCTGAAAGATGGCGTCAGTGGGATGTATGATATCAAATAAATAGGTCACGCAAAAGCCCGCTCCGTGAGGAGCGGGCTTTTG
>JAIJLI010000194.1 GCA_022722495.1 Dialister sp.
AGATATGGTCGGTCATAAACTTGGCGAATTCGCTCCGACCCGTACCTTCAAGGGTCATAACAAGACCGAGAAGAAATAACCAGGGAGGAATAAAATGGAAGTTCAGGCAATTTCAAGAAATATCCGCATTTCTCCCCGTAAGGTCCGCATCGTAGCGAACCTTGTCCGCGGCAAGAAAGCGGGAGAAGCTATCTCTATCCTGCGCAACACCCATAAAGCAGCTTCCATCGTTGTCGAAAAGACACTGAGAAGCGCTATGGCCAATGCAGAAAACAACAACGACATGAACATTGACAAACTCTACATCTCCACAATTTTTGTAGATGCAGGCCCGATTATGAAGCGCGTACATCCACGCTCCCGTGGACAGGCTTTCGGGATTATGAAACGTACCAGCACACTGACGGTAAAAGTTTCTGAAAAAGAGTAATCGAAGGAGGGAAACGTTTTGGGTCAGAAAGTTAATCCGCATGGAATGCGTGTAGGCGTGATCGATGACTGGGATTCCAAATGGTTTGCAGAAAAAGATTATGCTGCACTGCTTGTGGAAGATGCCAAAATCCGCCAGTTCTTAAAGAAGCACCTGTTCGCAGCAGGCATTTCCAAAATTGGCATTAAACGCGTAAGCGGCCGTGTAAAGCTTGCGATTTATACCGCTAAACCGGGCATGGTCATCGGCCGTGGCGGCACAGGCATCGAGGACATCAAAAAAGCTCTCGCTGCTGTTACCGACAAAGAAGTCGACATCGACATCCTGGAAATCAAATCCACTGACATGAGCGCTATCTTGGTCGGCGAAAACATCGCTTCCCAGCTCGAAAGACGTATCGGCTTCCGCCGTGCTGTAAAACAGTGCGTCGGCAGAACCATGCGCGCTGGTGCCAAGGGCATCAAAGTTACCGTTTCCGGCCGTCTGGGCGGTGCTGAAATCGCTAGAAGCGAAAGCTACCGCGAAGGCTCCATCCCGCTGCAGACTCTCCGTGCAAACATTGATTACGGTGTCACCACTGCCCATACCACCTACGGTGCTATCGGCATTAAAGTATGGATTTACAAAGGCGAACTCGCTCCTGGCCAGGTAGTAGACGAAAACGAAAACGTCCGCACCAGCAAAGATAGAAACAACCGTCATGAAGGCGGCAGAAGAGGCGGCCGTCGTGGCGATCGCAGAGAACGTAGACCGAAAAACTCTGAAAGGAGTGATTCCTGATGT
Source organism: Dialister sp. (assembly GCA_022722495.1). Taxonomy (GTDB): domain Bacteria; phylum Bacillota; class Negativicutes; order Veillonellales; family Dialisteraceae; genus Dialister. Next base: position 1,214 of record JAIJLI010000194.1, read on the forward strand.
TAATTCCAAAGCGTACAAAATATCGTAAACAGTTCCGCGGCCGTATGAAAGGCAAAGCACATCGTGGAAACACCGTTACTTACGGTGAATTTGGTCTGGTAGCCACTGAACCGTCCTGGATTACCAGCCGTCAGATCGAAGCAGCCCGTATTGCCATGACCCGTTACACCAAACGTGGCGGCAAGGTCTGGATCAAGATTTTCCCAGACAAACCGGTTTCTGCTAAACCAATTGGTACCCGTCAGGGTTCCGGTAAAGGCGCAGTTGAATACTGGGTAGCCGTAGTTAAACCGGGCCGCGTGATGTTCGAAATGGGTGGCATCTCCATGGAAGCTGCAAAGGAAGCAATGCGCCTTGCAGGCCACAAGCTGCCAATCAAGACAAAATTTGTAGTTAAAGGTCAAGAAGTGGCAGGTGAATAAAATGAAGGTCAATGAAATTCGTAACCTGAGCACTGCCGAATTAACTGAAAAGGTTGCCGGCTTAAAGGAAGAACTGTTTAACCTCCGTTTTCAGCTCGCTACAGGACAGCTTGAAAACCCGATGCGTATTCGCGAAGTAAAGAAGACCATCGCTCGCATCAAGACTGTACAGCGCGAAGAAGAATTGAAGGCTGCCAAGAAGGCATAACGGTTTATCCAAAGGAGGATCTCAACGTGGCAGAAGAAAGAAAGTTGCGCAAGGTGCGCCAGGGAATTGTTGTCAGCGACAAGATGGATAAAACCGTAGTTGTTGCTGTAGAACGCAAAGTTCCCCACAAGCTCTACAAAAAATCGATTAATACCACAACAAAGTTCAAAGCGCATGACGAAAACAACGAATGCCGTGTCGGTGATACCGTACGCATCGTCGAAACCCGCCCGCTGTCTCATGACAAGCGTTGGAGAGTTGAAAAAATCGTTGCCCGTCAGAACTGATATACAAAGATTAATATAGGAGGATAGGCACGATGATTCAGCAGGAAAGCAGACTCAACGTTGCAGATAATACCGGTGCTAAGAACGTCCTGGTCATCAAAGTTCTGGGTGGTTCCTTCCGTAAAAGCGGCAATATCGGTGATATTGTAGTTTGTACGGTCAAAGATGCAACCCCCGGCGGCGTTGTTAAGAAGGGCCAGGTAGTAAAAGCTGTTGTAGTTCGTTCCGTTAGCGGTGTAAGCCGCAGCGACGGATCCCATATCCGTTTTGACGAAAACGCAGTCGTTATCGTAAAAGATGACAAGAGCCCGGTAGGAACACGTATTTTTGGACCGGTAGCAAGAGAACTCCGTGAAAAAGATTTCATGAAGATCGTTTCCCTGGCTCCGGAAGTGCTCTAATAGGGAGGCAAACGAATGAGTCAGAAACTGCATGTAAAGACCGGTGACACCGTTGTAGTCATTTCCGGCAAAGATAAAGGCAAGCAGGGCAAAGTCAAAGCTGCTATGCCGAAGGAAGGCCGTGTTGTCGTTGAAGGCGTCAACATGATCAAAAGACACACCAAACCGAGCCAGGCAAACCCGAAGGGCGGCATCATCGAGAAGGAAGCTCCGCTCTATGCTTCCAAAGTCATGATCCTGGATCCGGAAACAAAGAAACCGACCCGCGTCAAGAAAGTTCAGCAGAAAGACGGAACTTACGTCAGAGCAGCTGTCAAGAGCGGCGCTATTATTGACAAAGCCTAAGCGGGAAGGAGGATAACAAGTGTCCAGATTAAACGACTTATACAAAGCGCAGATTAAAAACACCATGCGCGAAAAATTCGGCTACAAGAATGACATGGAAATCCCGAAGCTGGATAAAATCGTCATCAACATCGGTGTAGGCGAAGCAACTGAAAACAGCAAAGCAGTAGACGCTGCAGCATCCGATCTCGCAGCGATCACCGGCCAGCAGCCGATGATCTGCAAAGCCCATAAATCCCTGGCTGCATGGAAGATCCGTGAAGGAATGCCGCTCGGCTGCAAAGTGACCCTTCGTGGTGACAGAATGTACGAATTCCTTGATCGTCTGATCAACATCGCTCTTCCACGCGTACGTGACTTCCGTGGCATCAGCGACCAGAGCTTCGACGGCCGCGGAAACTATGCATTCGGCGTAAAAGAACAGCTGATTTTCCCGGAAGTCGACTATGAAAAGATCGACCGCATCCGTGGCATGGATATCATTGTAGTAACAACGGCTAAGACCGATGAAGAAGCACGTGAACTTCTCCGTCAGTTCGGCATGCCGTTCAAGAAATAACCAGGAGGACAACATGGCAAAGAAGTCTATGCTGGAACGCGAGAAGAAAAGAGAACTCGCAGTTCTTAAATACGCTGAAAAGCGTCAGGCTCTGAAAGAAGCCGGCGACTGGGAAGCTCTTTCCAAGCTCCCGCGCAACGCTTCCCCAACACGCCTGCACAACCGTTGCAAACTGACTGGCCGTCCCCACGGCTTCATGCGTAAATTCGGAATCTGCCGTAACCAGTTCCGTGATTTGGCTTACCGCGGAGAAATTCCGGGTATTAAAAAAGCCAGCTGGTAAGATTTCGGGAGGAGGATAAATAATGGTAACAACCGATCCGATTGCGGATATGCTTACCCGTATTCGTAATGCGAACGATGCATATCATGATAAAGTAGATATGCCTGCTTCTAAAATGAAGGCTGCTGTGCTGGCTATTTTAAAAGACGAAGGCTTTGTAAAAAGCGTTGAACAGATCGAAGTCGAAGGACATCCGGAACTGCGCGTAGCTCTGAAATACGGCGCAAACCGTGAAAAGGTCATCAAAGGTCTGAAGAGAATTTCCAAACCGGGTCTGCGCGTATATGCAGGCAAAGATGAACTGCCGAAGGTACTCGGCGGACTTGGTATCGCTATTATTTCCACATCCAAGGGCGTTATGACCGACAAAGCAGCTCGTAAAGCTGGTCTTGGCGGCGAAGTTCTTGCGTTTGTCTGGTAATCGTTGGAGGTAAAATATGTCCAGAATTGGCAAAAAACCGATTACGGTACCGGCAGGTGTGGAAGTCAAGATTGACGGCCATACAGTCACCGTAAAAGGTCCGAAAGGCACACTCACCCGTACACTGAATGAAGAGATCGGAATTCAGATGGAAGGCAACGAGATCCTCGTTACCCGTCCGAATGATGATATCAAAAACCGTTCCCTGCACGGACTCAACCGTACCCTCATCCATAACATGGTAGTAGGCGTTACGGAAGGTTTTGAAAAGAAGCTCGAAATCCAGGGCGTCGGCTACAATGCACAGATGCAGGGCAAGAACCTGAAACTGGCTCTCGGCTTCTCCCATCCGGTTATCGTAACTCCACCGGAAGGCATCACCATTTCCACCCCGTCTTCTGTTGTTATCGTGGTATCTGGCTGCGATAAGGAAAAGGTTGGACAGATCGCTGCAGAAATCCGCGCTTGGCGCCAGCCTGAACCTTACAAAGGCAAAGGTATCCGTTACTCCGGTGAATACGTACGCCGTAAGGCTGGTAAGACCGGCGCAACAAAGTAAGACAGGAGGTAAAGAACTATGCGTAAAAATGCAAGCAGAAATGCGGTCATTCGCCGTCATCTGCGTCTTCGTAAAAAAATCTCCGGTACTGCCGCTTGCCCGCGTCTCAATGTTTTCCGTTCCCTGGCTAACATCTACGCTCAGATCATCGA
>JAIJLI010000195.1 GCA_022722495.1 Dialister sp.
TAAATAATAGGTTGTAAGGTGATTAGTTTTGTCAATCAAAGAACAGCTCATGGCTGACATGAAAGCAGCTATGAAAGCGAAAGAAGAAGGAAAGCTTGCTCTGAACACGATCCGCATGGCTCGTGCTCACATCAGACAGGCTGAAATCGACAACGGACACGCGGACTTCAATGATGATCAGGTTCTTGCGGTTCTCCGGAAAGAAGTGAAGCAGAGGAAAGAAACTCTGTCTGAGATCGAGAGTTCCGGAAGAGAAGACCTGGTTGAACAGACCAAAGCGGAGATCGATGTACTTGAGAAATACCTGCCGGCAGAGATGACTCCGGAAGCCGTCGAAGCAGCAGTCAAGGAAATCGTCGATGCCATGGATTCTGGGCAGAAAAACATGGGCTCTGTGATGAAAGCTGTCATGGCGAAGCTTAAAGGACAGGCAGACGGAAAGCTGGTCAATCAGATCGTCCGCAAACTGCTTGCTTAGGCGAAAGGCTTGACAAAGTAAGAAGCGTGGTGTATTCTTAATCCATAAGTTCATATGCTGCGTCAAAGATGACTCATTCCTACCGGGATGGGTCATTTTCTATTGATTCATATAGCTTATTTTCAATCTAAAAAATGGTGGAATTCAAGAAAGTCTATAGGAGGACTCAAATGAACAAAAACTTATTGTACTGCATCCCTGCTGGACAGTATGGCAAAGAAGGGGTACTTTCTTTACTGGCACAGCATCCGGAAATTCGGTTCGTCTCTCTGGTCGGAATCGATCTTGCAGGCAATGATACAGATGAACGCATCCCGATCGAGATCTTCATGAAGGACTACGAAGATTTCTTCGCTGGCAAAGCTGTCCAGACAGATGGTTCTTCTGTCGTGTTTATGAATATCGCCACACTGAACGATGCACGCGTCGACATGGTCGCCGACAGCACCGTGAATTGGTATGTAGACTATAATGATGATAACGTAGATGAAGAAACCGGTCTTCCGATCGGCACGCTTCGTATTCCGAGCTTCCTCATCCACAATGGCAAATTCATTGATTCCCGTTCCATTCTGAAGCAGTCCTGCGAATATGTCGCTGACCGTCTCAGGAAGCTTCTGGTCGGCGCACAGGTCAAGGGGATGGAAAATTTCCCATTCTCTGAGATCCAGGACATCGTATTCACCACCGGCACAGAGCTGGAATTCTGGGTGAAGACACCGAGCGAGAAGGAGACCGTACAGCATCTTTCCATTTCCCAGCGCCTGCAGGAGCAGTACTGGCAGCGCATGCGCGGTAATGTCCGCACCGCTATGGAACAGGCGATCGAAGAACTCGATGCCCGCGGCATGCATGTAGAGATGGGACATAAAGAAGTCGGCGGGATCAAACCAAAGATCGATGATGATGGTCATATTTTTGACGTTTGCGAACAGCTTGAGCTCGACTGGCTCTTCTCGACAAACCCGCTGCAGGCGGCAGATAATGAACTGGAAGCCCGCATTGTGGTTCGTGAAGTATTCCGAAGAAATGGGCTCGACGTCTCCTTCCGTGCGAAACCGATCATCGGCGTCGCCGGCTCCGGGGAACACACCCACGTCGGCTTTGCCGCTCTTCTCAAAAATGGCAAGACCATCAATCTTCTGGCGCCGGAGGATATGCAGGCGGATTTCCTCTCCACCATCGGCTATGGCTTCATCATGGGCATCCTCAACAACTACGAAGCAACGAATCCATTCGTTTCCTCGACCACCGATGCTTTCAACCGCCTGAAGCCCGGCTTCGAAGCGCCGGTCTGCATCGTTACCTCTCTGGGACATAAGCCGGAGCTGCCGTCTCGAAACAGATCCATCCTGATCGGGCTCATCCGTGATATCGGAAATCCGAAAGCCACCCGCTTCGAGCTCCGTGCGCCGAACCCGTTTACCAATACCTACCTCTGCGTTTCCTGCCTGTACCTGACTGCTTTGGATGGCATTGAGTATGCACTCGCCTCCGGGAAAGGCCCAGAAGAACTTCTCGCCGAGCTTTCTAAGAAAGCCGGAGAAGAAGCCGGATACCTTGACAAGGATAGAGAATATCGCTGCGAAGACAACGTATTCGAAGACTATACGCAGGAAGAACGCGATGCTGTCTTCGGTAAGCCACCGGCTACCGTCTGGGACAATGTCAAGATCATGAAAGCCAATCCGGACAAAGTCGCTGCGCTTACCAAGAGCGGTGCGATCTCTGAACAGATCGTAGACTCCTTTGTCGCATCCATCCTTTACCGCTGGAAGAATGAGCTGATCGATCGGATCATTCCAGGCACCGAACTGGCTGTCAGAGGATATAAGAAGCTCGATAACGACGATAAGATCGATGAAAAACGCTGGAAAGCCATCAAGGCGAAGCGTATCGAGCTCGCTAAGGATACAGAGGATGAGAAATGCCTCTGCACCCGCCTGAAGGAAGCTCTCGAGGCGAATGACTTCGATACCGCTTCCACGCTGCAGGTGGAAATGGCAAAGAAAGCAGAAGCACTGGAAAAAGAATATCGCGTCTATGCGCTGAACATTCTGGACTAGTCTATGCATGAGGGAGGGGAATTGGATCCCTTGATCCCTCTCACTACAAACTATACATTCATCTGGCCGAAGATGACCTATTCTCTGGATACCCAGAGAGTAGGTCATTTTTTATTTTACAGGCAAGCTCAAATAGGGGGACAACCTGGATGAGACGTTTATGGAAGATGGAGTACTGCTACTCCACGCTGGGGTTTCGCCAGCTGTGTAAAAGCACATAGAGATTAGGGGTTGGAGGTTAGGAATCAGCGAACCTCCCCCATAGGCAAACAGTACTCAAAGACCAACAATCCACGATTATCAAGCAGGAGGAATTCAAAATGATCAACAACGACTTACTGTACTACATCCCGTCCGGTGAATTTGGCAAAGAAGGCGTCCTGGGACTTCTCAAGACCCATCCGGAAATCCGCTTCGTTTCTCTGGTCGGCATCGATCTGGCCGGCAATGACACCGATGAAAAGGTGCCGATCGAACTGTTCCTGAAAAACTACGATGATTTCTTCGCCGGCACAGCCGTACAGACCGACGGCTCCTCTGTCGTCCTGATGAACATCGCCACGCTGAACGATGCCCGCGTCGACATGGTCGCAGATGCCAGCGTAAACTGGTACATCGACTACAATGAAGACAACCTGTACAGCAATGGCCGTCCGGTCGGCACGCTCCGCATCCCATGCTTCCTTCTGCACAATGGCAAATTCATCGATTCCCGTTCTATCCTGAAAGAATCCTGCGCTTTCGTCGCTGAGAAGCTGAAAGGCCTCCTGGCAAGCGGCAAGCCGGTCAAAGGCATGGAAGATCTGCCGGTCGATGAGATCGAGGATATCAAATTCACCATCGGCACGGAACTGGAATTCTGGGTCAAGACACCGAGCGAAACAGAAACGGTACAGCACCTGTCTATTTCTCAGAGACTGCAGGAACAGTACTGGCAGAGAATGCGCGGCAACGTCAGAACTGCGATGGAAGAAGCCATCGAAGAACTGGATGCTCGCGGCATGCATGTAGAAATGGGGCATAAAGAAGTCGGCGGTATTAAACCGAAAGTCGACGATCTGGGACATACCGTCGATGTCTGCGAACAGCTCGAACTTGACTGGCTCTTCTCTATGAATCCGCTGCAGGCGGCTGACAATGAACTCGAAGCCCGCATCATCATCCGTGAAGTCTTCCGCAAATACGGCCTCGATGTTTCCTTCCAGGCAAAACCGATCATCGGCGTTGCCGGCTCCGGCGAACATACCCATGTCGGCATCTGTGCATCTCTGAAGAATGGCAAGACCATCAATCTTCTGGCACCGAGCGATATGAAAGCCGACTTCCTCTCCACCATCGGCTATGGCTTCATCATGGGTATCCTGAAGAACTACGAAGCAACGAATCCATTCGTCTCCTCCACCACCGATGCCTTCAACCGTCTGAAACCGGGCTTCGAAGCACCGGTCTGCATCGTCACCTCCCTCGGCCACAATCCGGAAGTACCGTCCCGTAACAGAACCATCCTGATCGGTCTGGTCCGCGACATCGAAAGCCCGAAAGCCACCCGCTTTGAACTGCGCGCACCAAACCCGTTCACCAATACCTATCTCGCCGCCTCCTGCCTCTTCCTGACCGCACTGGATGGCATTACCTATGCGATCACCTCCGGCAAAGCACCGGCAGACCTCCTCGCAGAACTCTCCAAGAAACCGGGCGAAGCTGCTGACTATCTCGAAGCGGGTCGTGCATATCGCTGTGAAGACAACGTATTCGAAGACTTCACCCAGGAAGAACGTGATGCTGCTTTCGGCAAGCCGCCGGCAACCGTATGGGAAAACATCAAGACCATGAAGGCAAACAAAGACAAAGTCGCTGTCATCACCGCCGGCGACAGCTTAAATCAGGTCATTGTAGACTCCTTCCTTGATTCCATCGAATATCGCTGGGAAAATGAACTCGTTGACCGCATCATCCCGGCTACAGAAGCACTCGTCAAGAGCTTCAAGAAGCTTTCCGGCGAAGATGAACTCGATGAAGAACGTTGGGAATCTATCGCAGCAAAGAAATATGAACTCATCAAAGATACCAAAGCTAGCAAGTCTATCGTGACCAAGCTCAAAGAAGCCCTGGAAGCCAAAGACTATGACACCGCTTCTGATCTCCAGATCGAACTTTCCAAGAAGTCCGAAGCACTGGAAAAAGAATACGCTGTCTATGCGCTGAACATTGTCGGCTGATAGAAAGCAATAAAAAACTGACCGAGATCTCGGTCA
>JAIJLI010000196.1 GCA_022722495.1 Dialister sp.
AATGATACCCCCGTATCGCAGGTCTTACGCATGGGCTGGTGAAAACGTGCATGAAAAAACCGCACTTTTCTGAAAAAGATGCGGTTTTGCGCAGGGCAGAGGTCAATTATTTTTCCCATACACGATGCCGGAGACGACGGAGAGCCTTTTCCCGAGATCTTTATATTTTTCCTCGTCATACTCAGCATAGCAGATCTCCTCACCCTCGCCCGCCTCAGCGAGGACATGCCCCAGGGGATCGATGAAGCGGGAGTGTCCGCCGAGGACGACATCCTTATAGGTACCTGCCATATTGACGGCACAGATGCAGATGCCGTTCTCGATGGCACGGGCAGCGGAAAGAACGCGCCACTGGAGGATATGCGCCTTCGGCCAGGAAGCGGGCGCGAGGACGAGGGTCGTCCCGGCCTTTGCCATTTTTCTCCACATCTTCGGGAAATAGAACTCATAGCAGACAGCCATCCCCGTCTGGATGCCATGGATCCTCGTCTGCATGAGCGCATCCCCCGGACGAAAGAGCTCGGCTTCGAGGTATCCTTGGAAAAGATGCCGCTTGCTGTACTCAGCGATGCACTTTCCATCCGGTGCAAAAAGGAAGCCTGTATTCCGTATGATAGCACCGTGACGGATAGGAAGTGTCCCAGGAGAGAGCGTCACACGGTGCGACCTTGCAAAGTCAGAGAGTCTTTCGATCAGCGCAGCATGGCGGGAAAGGATATGCTCTTCGAAATGATGAAAATTATAGCCGATCGTCCACAGCTCGGGGAGCACGAGGAGGTCGCTCTTTTCTGCCGCTTCTTCCATCATGTAAAAAGCACGACTGATATTTCTCTCCACGTCACCGGAAGCGGACGCCATCTGGATCATTGCGATACGCATGGAATACTCCTTAAAAACGAAAGAGGAGGCAGAGAAGAAGCCCTGCCGTATCAAAAAGGCTGTGAAGCCATCCTTCACAGCCTTTTGCAAGTCAAATGTAAGGGAAATGCCCGCCGATCACAGCACGCGATTGGCTCCCATGTAGCGATCATGCCAGTAACCGCTCTTCATGGTCGCGACCGCGACGCCCTGGCTGCTCGTGGCACTGATGAAGTAACCGTCACCGAGATAGAGCCCGGAATGAGAGATGCCTTCGGCATAGGTCTGGAAATAGACAAGATCCCCGGGCTTCAGTGCGTTGACAGATACCTTGCGGCCCGCACTATACTGTTCATCCGCTCCGCGGGGAAGGACGATGCCCTTCCGGTTGAATACGTACTGGATGAAGCCGGAGCAGTCGAAGCCTCTGGGCGTCGTGCCACCAAACTGGTACGGTACGCCGACATATTTCTTTGCTTCGTCCATGATGGCTTTCACTGTCGAAGACATCGCGTTTTCATGGTGCCACTGAACGGTCGCATCATCGATGCCCATAAAAGCCTTGTGATTCGCCTCGTGTCCAGCCTTGCGTGTCGATTTCTCCGGCGCCCAGCTCATTGCCTTTCCCATCAGGGCTTTGTATGTCGCAGGCCCCACGATCCCATCGACGTCCAAATGCTTTTTGAACTGGAACTTCTTGACCGCAGCTGAGGTTTGGCTGTTATAGTTACCGTCCGCTTTCAGGCGGTAGCCATTGGAGATCAGCCGACGCTGAATGTTCTGCACTTCCGGTCCTCTGGAACCCACCATGTAGTCTGCCATCGAAATCTGCCCCGCCCCGAAAGCAAGAAATCCTGCCAGGAGCAGTGCGCTGCACTTTTTCTTCATACGCTGCACTTCCTTCATCCTATTTTCTTCTATCGCTATCCGTCTATTCGATTGTCAGTCTCAATTTCCTTTCTATTGTAACATAATTGTAAGAAATCGAAAAGGGGAAAACAGGAGAGGCGGGCCTTTCCCCGTCAATTCTTCTCTCCCTTGTCAAAGAGTTCCTCACGGCTTTCTCCGTACACTTTCCCGCTGATGAAGTTCCGATCCACCATCATTTCGATGTGATAATGCGGATCGATCGAGAGAAGCTCTTTCTGGAGTGCCTGGTAGATTTCCCGATCTGTCTTTCGGCATGCGCCCTTGAGCTGGACTTCGAAGGAGATATGAATAGTATCTCCCTGTTCTTCGGCGAAGAAATCATGGTAGGACAAAGGCAGGCCGGAGCGGTAAATGGCTGCTTCCAGATCGCGCTGGTACTCGCCTTCCTTCGGATTTGATACAGCTTTCGGGTCAGCATGAATGGTCGCCTGCACCTTGAGCTTCTCGCGAAGGGTGGTCATGACATTTTCAGCCAGCTCATGGCTCTCGACGAGACTCAGATCGCTGTCGAGCTCGACATGGGCCGTGGCAAAATGGTTCTCCGGCCCATAGTCATGGACAATAAGGTCATGGACACCATAAACGCCCGGACACTGAAGGATCGTATCCTTGATCTCCTTGTACAGCTCTGCATCCGGCGTCGACCCTAAGATATCATTCACCGCCTGCTTCATGATGCCATAGCCGGTCCAAAGGATGAAGAGGGACATGATGACGCCCATCACACCATCGATGTGCCAGCCGAAGAAATATTCCACGAGCGTCGCGACAAGGACACCTGCCGTGGAGAGCATATCCGAGAGCGAGTCGGCGCTGTAGGCCAGAAACGAATCCGAGGAAAGCCTTTGGCTGGCTCTTTTATACCACCATGCCAGGAAGAGCTTCCCGATGAGGCCGAAGACCAGAATGCCGGCGACAAGCGGCGTAAAGTGGGTATCTTCCGGATGCAGGATCTTCTCGATGGATTCCCTTCCGAGTGTGATCCCTACATAGAGGATGACCGCTGCCATCACGGTCGAATTGATATACTCCAGACGCCCGTGTCCGAAAGGATGCTCGCTGTCAGATGGTTTTGCGGCATAGTAGAAGGTCATCATGAGAAGGAGCACCGAGCCCATATCAGTGATGTTATTGAAGCCATCCCCCATGACAGAGAGGAAACCGCTCTGCCAGCCGATGAATACCTTCACACCGCCAAGGACAAAGTTCACGGCCAGACCGACAAGCCCGACAAGGATCGCCTGCTGTGTACGCGATGCCTTGCCATCAGTAGAAAGAATTTGCATAGATCGTAATCTCCAGTAAAAAAACAAATGTGACATACCAAGCTGTGAAGTCAGCAAAAACAATAGGAATGGAGCGCATAATGCCTACGAGGATATCGGCATCCCTCGCTTTCGCTTGAAATGACAGAAGCGGAAAAGCGGCATTCTCGCTGAGTCGCTAGCTGCTTTCACTCGTGTATTTTTCATGTCCGATTCTAATATAAATGAAAAGCCCCCTCATATATGCCGATGCATGTACTCCTACCCCCTATTCAACGGATTGCCTAAAAATTCCCCATATACGCCAAAAGGCTCTCCATAGGGAGAGCCTTTTTCCATTCTGGAAAAGCGGGAGGACGGATCCTCATGAGTTATATTTGTCGAAGTCAATGTCATTCAGGATGTCGCGAAGCTTCATCAGTTCATCTTTCGTCAGCGTCAGACCTTTGGTCATTGCGGTGTGTTCTTCATTCCAAGAACGCAGATCGAACTTTTCGCCTCTATTATTCCAGCTGGTATAGGTCAGCTGTTTTTTCCATCCATTGGAAGCCGTGGAGAGATCCCCAAGCTCTTCCTGAATCGTATACGTAATCTTTGCAGCCATTTTTTCACCTCATCAATCATGATTAAGGAAGTCATCCTTCCACACTAGCGCTATGGTAACATAATGAGACGAGCGTTGCAAGGGGAAACGAAGAGGATACGAAAGGCGGTGAGAAAAACACTCTGTACATCAGTATCTGATATCGGAGAAAAAATCAACAAAAAAGAGCCGGAGGGTCGGCTCTTTTTCTTATTCACACTGTTTGCTTTCGACCCAGTTCTGGAAATCATACTTGCCATCTCTGGAAACATAGGCAAGCTGTACGGGAAGAGAGACAAGTCCGCCCTCTTCTCTGCCGCCGATATACAAATGATTCCAGCGGCTTGAGACGCCTGCCACATCCTTGTACGCCACCGGCATGTAGAGCGCACGAAACGTGATGTAGTAGTCAAACGTGAAAAAGGACCAGGGGACTGCCACGAGCAGCTTCCTTTCGCAAATGAGCGCGACCGGGTGATGCACGCGGTTGATCCGCCACAGGCAGAAGAAAATCACGGCCACCGCCAGAACGTAGAAAAGGAATTGATCCTCATTCATCGCCCAGATCACTGCAGCGGCTCCGAGCAGCACATACATCAGTGAAAGCGTGACGATGTAAACTTTCGATCGATAACATTCCCACAGTACTTTCCCGTAAATCTCTTCATTAAACCTATCCATCGTCTCACCTTCCTTCTAAAACCTATTCTTTTATCTCCACGGAATATGCCTAATTGTACCGAAACAAAGGACAAAATGCAAACTCATCGCCTTCCGATTGGCTGCCATGGCGACCTCGATCGAGGAGATCCGAAGATCGCATCATAGCGCACCCATTCTCTGGCATCCTTTTCCGTCCATTCTCTCACAGAAGGCACGGACTTTTCTTTCGCCGGAAGCGTCCCTTCTCGATGTTCACACTTCTCTTTCACCGGCACCGGCTTCTCTCTGACATAGGCCTGCATTTGTTCCAGGCGTGCTCTTTCCTGCATCGAGAGATCCTGCGATTCCGTCACTTTCTTCTTTTTTATTGTAGCAGAAAGAGGGGGCTTTGGTAAAGTTTTTTCATGATAGACCGGCTTTTCCATTTCGTCCGGCAGATCCAGCTCTTTTCCCTCTTCCTGCTTGCCCCAGGTGGTGAGGAT
>JAIJLI010000012.1 GCA_022722495.1 Dialister sp.
CCTACCATCCTTTACATGAAATTTTTATGAAATTGAACCTTATTACGCTTGTTACACTTGGATTTTTTTACACATTGTGAAAACGCTTTTCCAATTCATGCATTCGTTCCAAGAGTTCCTTGAATGTTGGCTTACCGCCAAATATCATGGACGAGCACATGCTCTTGTAGGCTTGTTCCCATGCTGCCTGTATCTCTGAGGGAGGAACAAGTACTATTCGTTTTCTTACATCGGGAGTATAGTCCATGCCTCTGACGCTTGTGAATACCTCTCGATGATGGCGAATGGATTCCCAAAGATCATCATCACCGATAGCTTTTAGCGCAAAGTCTTCATCCATCATTTTTGACAAATCATATAGGTGTCTTGACTTGCGTTCCGCTATATCACCCCACCCTTCCACAGAAAACAGTTCATGCAAGAGGAACGCCTTTTCAAGGAAAGTCTTGCTTGCCAATGCCGTTGTCACTTGGCTGTCAACAAGTGTAGTTTGAATGGAAGGGAACAATTCTTCCACCATGCTTCGGATATAAGTTTGTTCGTTTGGTTCAAGCAAAGACCTTGCACCTCTATTGAGGTTTCTATTTTCTGAGCTGTACTATTCATATACTTACCAATTTTGTCACAAAAAACACATTTTTATGTGACAAGATAGTATTGTCATAAGTTGTACATTTATGCAAAAAGGATGGCAAGAGTATGAATCCTACCATCCTTTTCGATTGTGTACTGAGATTATATAATATCTCAACTTGACAAATTCATTATGCTACGGCTAAGTGCAATAGGATGCCCATTACAAATTCTCTCAATGCAGCCCAAAGGTATTCTTGATATTTTTTTTCCTGACTTCGTCACTCAAAAAACATACATTTTATAACTTGTTGATAAACAATATTTTGTATCTTTGTGTCACCTAATATTGGGTGACACGAAAGGTTTTTTAACTATGTTTGTCCGCAAAAAGAAATATCCATCCGGCAATATCGGAGTTATTGTTGTTGAGAAAATCGGTGGCAAGATGAAGGAACTTGTCACAATTGGTGTTGCATATAATGAAGATGAGGTCGAAAATCTTGTCAATGAAGCGAAAGAATGGATTTCCAAGGAAGAATCCCGACGCCATCCACAACTCGATTTGTATGGTGAGGAGCGTGAGGCGTGTGACCGTGAGCGAGAAGAAGTCCGCCGTGTTCTGTCCAATGTCAGCAACATCCTTCTCAACGGATGCGACTTGATATTGGACCGCACGTTTGACAGGATTGGTTTCAACCGAATTGACGATGATGTATTCCGCAAGCTTGTAAAGGCTCGTTTGGCATATCCAACGAGCAAGGCTGCTACGGTGGAATATCTGAAAAACCACTTTGACGAGGATGTGGACCTCTCAAAAATCTATCGCTATCTTGACAAACTTAGCGACCATCAGCACGAAATTGTACAGGACATAAGCGTGCGCCATACAGCTAAACTGTTTGGTGGCAATATCGGTGTGTTATTCTATGATGTCACCACACTTTACTTTGAAGCGGATTATGAGGACGAATTACGCAAGACTGGTTTCTCGAAGGAGGGACGTCACTGTAATCCTCAGATCATACTCGGCCTGCTTGTTAGCCTTGGCGACTATCCGCTTGCCTATTGCATCCATGAAGGCAACAAATATGAAGGTCATACGATGCTGCCAACGATAAACGAATTTGTAAGCAAATACGGTTTGGAAAACTTCGTTGTAGTAGCAGACTCCGGTCTGATGAATAATGCCAATATAGCGGAACTTGAGGCTCATGGCTACAAATATATAATAGGTGCAAAGATAAAGAACGAAAGTCAGGAAGTCAAGAACTGGATATTGGAACAGCCCAAGCGCGACTGCCAGATGGTTGAATATGATAAAGGCGGTGGACGTCGTCTCCTGTCGGCTATACAGATGACCGTGCAAAGAAAGGTGCCTATAACCGGGAGAAGGGAATACGTAGGTTGGAAAAGGCATACAAGCATGGTGCGCTCACAAAAGGTAACATCAACAAAAGAGGTTACAATAAGTTTTTATCCATGGATGGTGAAGTGAAAGTAGCCATCAACTATGACCGTATTGCCGACGACTCTAAATGGGACGGTCTAAAAGGATATCTCACCAATACGGATATACCAATACAGGATGTATACACAGCATATCACAACCTTTGGCACGTAGAACGGGCTTTCCGTATAGCCAAATCAAAGATAGAGATACGTCCCATGTTTCATTTTACACGCAAACGAATAGAAGCTCATATATGTATATGCTTTGTGGCTTTGAAAGTCTACAAGGAATTGGAGCGCATGTTGAAAATATCAGAGATTAAGATGAGCGTAGACAAGGTGCTTGCATTGGCAAAGACCATCACAACAATACAAATTAAACTACCTCTGAGCAAGGAGGTATACACTCAGACAATGTTGATGGCAAGGCATCAGAAAATCGCCAAACTTTTTGATGAAGATTTTTGGGGTACACAATGACGAAGTCAGGGGAAAAGTATGGTCGTAATTATGACCTTTTTTGACCTAGTTGGGTCGTAAAAGGTCGTAATTCATCTATTATGTCGTTTAGCTTTCGTCGAATTTCGACGGGTTAAAGCGAATTTCGACGAGTTTATTGCAATTCTCGTCGAATTTCGACGGATTCTCTATAGGATGAACCAATTTCTACCATCTGTTTTAATTCGAGATTCTGTTTTCATCGTCTTTATTAAATCTCCAAGACTGCGTAACCTTTGTTCTTCTGTCTTATTGGATGGTAGCACATCTTTGATATATTCATAGATGCTGTCACGTTTCGCACCCTCATCTCCTGCATTTTCGAGATATTGAAGAATCATTTGACGAAGTTTCCCTTTATCCAATCCTTTTGTCTTGGTATATGAAGGCAGTTGTCGTGTGTCTTTTGCTACACCCAATGAGATACTGTAATGCCCCATTGGTCAGGAACACGACATTCATGGGAATCTACGTGTACAATCCGAGACGATTCAAAGCATATTTTCTTGTAAAGACCCTCGGAAAGCTATTTTATCCCAAATCAGTCGTTTGGGCTTGCTTGTATTTTGGCTTTTTATAAGAGTGGATTTTGTTTGATCTTTAATGAGTAATTGCGAGTTATTGCGATTTTAAAACAAGCAAAAGACGGCTTAAAAAAACAAAAGACTGCAAGCTGTTGTAAAACGACATAAATCGGCCTAACGACCGATTGGGGTTATATATCAAAATCTGACAGTATTGGCAGAAAATCCAAGCAAACCTTGTCAGCAAAGATCCTAAGCTCTATAACTCTTGGGGTAATGGCTCGGCCATGCGTGTTTCGCCAGTAGGATTTGCATTTGATACACTTGAAGGAACACTTCGTGTTGCAAAGATATCTGCCGAGGTCACTCACAATCATACAGAAGGAATCAAAGGCGCTCAAGCCACTGCTGCCGCCATCTTCTTGGCACGAACAGGCAAGAGCAAGGATATTATAATTTAATATAAGTCCATAGTGTTATGATTGTACTATCACACTATTGACTTTACATATTAAAATGAATTATGTAAAATCTCCTTTTAAGTCTAATTGAATCAATGACCAAGTTATTCCAGCGCTTTCACACACAGCATGAAAGATGCCAATGCTATTTTTGATGGTTATATCAATGTCATATTAATCTAATCTATTGCTTTCAGCATTCGATACAACTGGAGTTCCTCACCATATTGCAATCTCTTATGTACTTCACGTAAATAGTCTGGTACGTCAATTACCATTTGCTTAAGGTATTCTCCATTGTTAATTTCATAATGTTTGTCAGCTTCGTTTACAATCCATTTAAGAAGGTTTATGAAGTTTTCGTTTGCAACCATCCCTATTGCTTCAATATCCATCTCTTTGATGGACGCCTGGAGAGTTTGAAGATAGGTCTGCAACTCCAGCTGTATTAGTCCCTCTCTTTCTTCCGATGGTTGTCCCATGTTAGAAAGAGTATAATGGATTGCTATTCGACTATCTTCCAATTTATCAAGAACGTAACGATTTACATAAATGCAATAGAACAAGCGAGACCATTGTGCTTTAATTATCTCTTTATCTGAATCAGGATGATTAAACATGAAAGAGTATACCATTTTCTCTTCTTCTATCATCCTTTTACTGAGATCATGGTATTGAGTCTCTAACTTTTTGAGCTGCAAACCATAATTCTTGTAAGTAAGATGTTCGCCTTTATATATCACATTATAGTTATCAAACGTGTCTCCATCAATGTTTTTGAAGGAGCGAAAATCGCTTTCTGTAGCTATATAATCATACAAGAAAATTCTTTGTTCTTCATTTATTGGGCTTTTCTCTATAAAGGGTAGACTTTCATCGTCAAGATCGAAAGTGAACCATGACGCTGAGAATAGTGCAATATGTTTATTGTCGTAATAGTTTTGGCTAATTTCCTTATCAATCCATTTGTTGAAGGAATCTTGATCTATTACTTGCAGTATATGATTCTCACTGTCAGTCTTTGGTTGAACTTCATCACTTAATCTTTGAATTAATGAATCAGGAATCAGCGATAATGCAGGTATTGGACTTTGTTGGCTTTCAGACAACATATTGCTATTCTTTACAGTATTTATTCTTTGTGTTAACGAAGGATGACTATCATATAATGACTCAACAATAATGCCATAAGGAATGTCATTGTTCTTTATTTGTTCACTAAGCATCTCGCTAGTACTGATTATCGTTCGGCAATTTGAAGGAAGTTTCTCTAAAACTTCATCATAATGGTTGAAAAGATTGTCAAAAACATAGCCATCGCCAATCAAAGAATTGGCAATTCTTAAATATGCTTTATAGTTATCAGACGTGGCATCAACCTTGCACATAGCCGAAACAAAAATGTTTGTTCCAACAATAGAACAACTTATCCTGTCGGCATCAAATTCCATTTCGCGCGACAAGCCTGCGTCTGCCTTACAAACCCAACGATACATCCATCGATTTAGTTTCTGAGAATAATCTATGATATAAACTAAAACAAGGAGTATGACGAACAATATGAGTCCGTATAAACCAAACGCTTTTGATGCTTCAAACCATGTGTGTATTGTCTTTGCCAAATAGCTTGGTGTTTCAACCATATACGACATGATTTCGCATGAGGCTCTTACCATTGATCCGAATTTCATACTGCGCTGAGAAAAGTGCCCAAATTCATGCGCGAGAGTGGCTCTTAGTTCATCTTCTGTAAGAGAATATAACAATGGTACTCCAACAATAAGATTCTTTTTGACTGGTATAAATATGTTCCAAAAAGCCACGTCGTAGAACACGGAAGCATTTACCTGATTGTTTATGTAAACATGTTTTGGAAAAGACGTTCCGATTTCCTTAGTAAGGTTATCTATCATTGCAAATAGATTTGGACACTCACTTCGACTGATTTCTATTCCATCTCCTTCTTGTCTGTTTCTTTTTATCCTAAAAACAGGTTGCATTAGATAAAATGCAAGTACAGTAGGCAATGATACAATCAAAATGCTTAGAACGATTATAAGAATTGCTCCTATATAGTTATCTTCTTGACCTTCTAATGGATTGATAACTTGGTCAATAAAGAAACCGATTACATGGTAGTAAGTATACCATAATATAGCACATCCAATTATAAACTGGATGATGTACCAAATTGCAAACACAAAGATACGAAATGCTAGCTTTGATGTAGCATTGTAAAAAGATGTCGTAGTATCAGTTAACATAATTGATTCTATGGCTTGTTAAAACGAAGTATATTACTTATATATCTTAAATTTGCAGCTTAATTATTACTTATAAATGCAAGTCCTTGACAAACATTTGTTTGCAAAGACTTGGGCTCTCATATTATCAACATTAAAAGTAAACAGACATTTGCATTCCTAACAAACTATTACATTTATATTCATCAAAATTAGATGATGCATATTTATCAAATGGACTGACAGTATAAGTTTTCCAATAACATGAAAGTTCAAAATGAGGCCACATTACACCAAATTGTGGATAAATAGAAAAATAATTATTATTGACTATCCCATCCATGCCTTTGGCAGGAAACAGCTTAAATCCATATTCTGCACCAAGCCCCAAATAAATAGAACTATTATTGGCTATTTTACCCACATTAAATCTAATGTTTAAAGGGACATTTAAACCTCCGGCAAAATATTGCCATTCGATGTTACCATTATCATAATAACCATCATATTCGGGCATCACACGGAACCAACGGTATTTCAACCCTGTCACCAAACTAAACACATTATCAACATTACCGAAGCGTAGCAACAAACCTGTTGAATAGAACATATCTGCTCCTGATTCTCCATTAATATTAGTGCCGAAATCTGCATCAATACCAACTTTGAAATTTTTGCTCCACCACCTTTTATGTGCATTTTTTTTTCTTTGTCGTTCATAATATGCTTTATCTGCTTTCGCTTTACTAATGTATCGCTTTACAGCTGCTCGGGTATCATCATCTTTTGCATATGCCCATGCCTCATTCATACTGTATTCTGACGAATATGTGGACAACGCAGAACCAAGCAAAAGCGCAAGTTTATTTGAAGTTGGCACATAAAATGGACTATATGTAGAAAGTGTCTTCAAATAACTCTTTACTTTAGATACATCAGAGCTGGACATTATGGTCTCATACTCTCTATTCTCATTGATCATCTTTAAATGAGTTGCTGGTGCACCTATAAGGGTTTGGAAGTTATCTGCTTCATTTAGATACGTATATGCCAGATTATAGTTCTTGGAGGCATAATATCTTTCTCCTTTTAAGATATTCAAGCGAGACTTTGCTTGATTAACATATTTAGACGAAGGATAATTCTTGATAAAAGAGTTTATTTTATCCTCGTCATTGCTTGTCTTGCAATTATTCCATTCAATTTCTGATTGTATTGTTGTAATAGCGTCTTTCGCATCATTCTTATATGCGAGAATTGACGATTGCGAAAGATAATAATTATAAGCTGTTATTGTATTCTGTTCTTTTGCCTTTTGCCATAGGCTATAATCCTCTATACAGCTCTTTGCGCTAGACACATATTCGCTATTAGGATATTTGGATATGAAATTTTGAAGTGCAGAAATATTTCCAGCCTTACAAGCATCCAGATATGCTTGATGAACTCTTTGCTTTTGTTTCTTAAGTCCAGATTCACATTCGTCTAACAACTCTTTCGCTTTCGCATTATTTGGATCAAGCTTTAAAACGCCATTAAGATAATTCTTTGCTCTTGAGTAATTCTCATTATTGATGCACTCCTGGGTCTTCTTCAACTTCTCCTTTATCAAAGTTGATTTGTCAAATTGACAAATACCATTTACAGAGGTCGAAGCAAAAGCCAAAGAGGCAGATTGACCGGTCAGTAGTGCAATCAAAATGATTGTATGGGAAAGTTTCATAATCAGTTCATTAGTTCAAGCAGATGTAATTCTTTACTCTTTTTTGGATTAAAAGCTTTAATAGTCTCAAAGCATTTATCTATAAGGTTGTTGAGATACGGAATAGTCCAATTTTCACTATAAACTTCTCTATAATAACGAGTATTCTTTATCTTATCAATGTAAGTTAATGCTTGTTTTTGACCAGTAAAAGGATTACCCAATCCCTTATCGTTCTTAGCCTCTATAAATATAGCATTAAGTTCCTGTGTAAACTTACCATATTCATTTAGCAAGAACTTCAATCTTCCAAACTTGCTTTTCAATTCTGGAGAATACATCTTCTCAAAGTTTTCCGTTGCCTGATTTACTCGGTTCTGGTCATACTTCTTTCGCAAACAATCATTTGATAATCGAGCAACAATTGTGTCTGCAAAAAGAAGATAACTATTAAGCCTTTCAATCTTTTTGTTCTGAACCTTAATTGTTTGCTCATAATCATAAAGCTTACCATTTAATGAGGTCTCTGACTGCTTGTACTGTGCAATTAGACCTTTTAAACGGTCTATTTCATGTTGAAGAGAGTCGACTTTAATAACCTCAACGGGAGTCTCGGCAACCAATTCAACAGTTTTTTTTAGTGTATCATGTTCCTGAGCATTTATGCCTAAAGGGAATATGACCACAGAAAATAGTAAAAGGCTAAATTTCTTCATAATTAATTATTGAACGTTGCATTTGAGTAATAACTTCCAGCACGGATTTCGAGTGAACTTATATCAGATACTCTTCCATATGTGCTTTTTGCATTATTCTTATATTCATCAAATTTTTCGGAAATGCTTAACGCTATTTTGTCATATTCTGTTTGACTGTAATTATAGTAAGGACGTAGCCTTTCTACTTGCCCAGCCAAATAAGAATAATGAGCTTGTTCCAAACGAGTAGATAAGGAATTTAAACGTGAAACGAGTTCTGTACAATTATTAATAGGTGACATTGAAGCATACTTCTTTGCTGTTGCAATTTTCTGCTTTGCTGCTTGAATACCATTATAGCCACTAGCAGAAGCGACCTTCTTTGCTTCATAATATGAAACAATTACATTGTGAACTTCATTTAGAGAAGAATTCGCATCACCCTGAATAACGATTTTATTTTCCGTTGTTACAAGACCTTGCAATTCTGAAATGCGAGTATTAATTTTCTGTAATTCTCCCTCATTCCATACAGATTTACTAAATTTCGAATTACATGCAGACACATAAGTTGGAACGTACTGCGTTGCAAATAACTCCAATAATTCATTCCTTTCTTGATTGGTTAAGAAAGAGTTGGCCAGTTGCAAATCAAGTTCATGAGTAATAGCAACATAGAAAGAGTCCAAGGCTAAGTCAGTATTTGCAGACTTAACCTGAGAGATGTCTTTCTTGTCAGAATTGACATATTGATTTTTAAATTTTAGTTTTCCAGGAGGAGACACAATGGTCTTATAATATGCCATTATGCCACCAACTGCAAGTAATATGGCAACTACGAGCAATATGATTTTTATAGATTTATTCATAATTATAGTCCTCCATTTGTTGTCTCTTTACTTTTTTCTTTTCCATGCTTATCTAAAGAGGCACCTGGCTTATTATGTACAGATTTTAACTTGACCGAATGATTTTTCCCATTAGTTCGTTCATTGTCAGAAGAAGTTTTAGGAGTCTGATCTTGATCCAACCAATTAATATAATTGGTAAGCCTTATCTGTTCATCATCAGATTTATTATATGTTGGATTGTGCGAGCCTTGTTTTGGATTCCAGTCATTACGATTTGTCTTGCTAGCAGATTCAAACACTTTCTTAAACTGTTTAGAATTTGAAAGTTTGCCTTGCCAATCATTTAAGAGCTTGCTAAAATTAAAGGTGTTCATATCATCAAACAAACCTTGCAAATCAGGAAACTTCTCCATCTCAGACTTCGTCCAAGTAGAGTTATTATCAAGATATTTTATAGCCGCATCAAGAGATGCATCTTCTGAACTATTCTGTTCAGATTCTCCTTGATTTTCGTTTTGATTTTGAGTACTGTCAACCGACGTTGAATCATCAGAATTATCTTGCTGAGTTGTGCTAATTTCCTCCCATGGTGGTAATACAAACTTGAATTGGTGAGTATCAGTCCATGCATCAAAAGCAGTGAGCGCTATTAGTAATATTCCTACGATTAAAGCAGCACAGAATCCCCATAATCTTTGCTTCCATACAAACCCGATACTTAATCTAAGGACTTTGTTACCTTGTGGGTCTTCCTCAAAGCAATAACCCTTTAATGGGGATTCATATTTTGAAGGAAGATACTTTGACTCGATAGTCATTTCACCATAGCTTCCGTTAGAAAGCTCAACTACTGTTTGTGCTTGCTTGACTTTTCGGCTAAGCGTAATATCAAGATCGTCAATTAGCAAATTACGTCTCTGTTCGAAGACTTCAAAATCAGGTGCTGATACCTTAACAAGTGCCTGACGACAGTCTTCTTCAGAAACAAGAATCTCCTGGAAGGTAATATTAGTACCATTTACTGAAATACGTACATCTTTATCTATCTTTTCCTGTTTGCGATTTCTAACGGTAAACATAGAAGCGGAGATCTTCTTCATCCAAGTTATCTTGACGTTAGATAAATCTACGTCTTGTCTTTCAGAAGTAACATTTACTTCTAACTTCATGTTTTCAAAGCCAATTCTAGACAAGATCAAAGGTACTTTTGAACCAACATTGACCAAGAGAGGTTGATTAAAGTCAGAACCATCTATTGTATGAATCTTAGTTCCTCTACCAAGAGTTTGCAAAGATGCATTTGCTGGAGGTACAAGGATAGATGTTTTAACAATATCTTTATCCGTGAGGTTCCTAAAGCTGTTTGCAGCCTCTTTCGTAATAGTTACTTCTTCCTCTTTGTTGAGCAAAAATACAGCCTTGTAGTCACTATAATAAGGCTGATAGCGATGCTCTCCAACAATTTCTTTAAGGGTATAATGTCCTAAAAAACGAACACCATACAATTGGCCTTTTGAAGCAACATATTGAGCAGCTATTTCCTTTGATGGATATTCTTTTGAGAAGAATGATTCTATGTCTTCTTTTAAGTCAGAAAGATTTGATTGAGAGAGGATATTACGAACATAATTGTATGTATTCATAACATCTTCACCGCTTACATCTATAGTATTTGGTATATAAATCCAACCACTAAGGAAGTCGCCTACACGACCAGAGATTGCTCTAAGTTGAGTTAAGAAACAACCACCCTCATCAAATGACATAAATGTCACGATATTATCTGTTCCTTGCAAACCATTAAAGAGTTTAAGATACTCTCTAATATCTACAACTTTATTTGTCCATTGACCTTTATTGCATTCAATGGCATTACCCGCACCCTGACTTGCGAGCTTTATTGCGAAACCTAACTTGTTCATTATCTCTTAAATATATTTAATCCCTTTTGAAGTTTACCATTCTTGAATCCTTTTGAACGCTCAAGTAGCTTGCGAACTACATTACCAGCAGGTTTTTCATCAAATAGACAATAATCCTGGAAGCAAACTTGACCAAGAGAGAACGGTATTATTTCCACATTTCCATTGTTAATTTCACAGTCTCTGCAAATCTTTACGAGACCATTATAGAAACCACCATAGGTTTCCGAAATATATTCTCTTAAGATGCTTGCAAGTTGACCTTTACCAGCATTTGCCTTGTCCACTTTAGTTATCATTAAATAAATTGCATCTGTATCGTCTTTGAAAATACCAGTTCGTTCAATGTAACGAAGTGCACCATCAAGATATACATTTTGAGTAAGACCTTCATACTTTCGGTCATCTGCACCATATTCTAGCACAAAGAAGTGAATCTTTCGGTTCTTTGTACGATTATCTATCAAGACACGGGTAAGAGTGTCGAGTGCATCCATTTCATCATCACTCATATCCTCATTCGCATCAGACTTATACATACAACGAACCAACTCACCTGCTAAG
This sequence comes from Dialister sp., assembly GCA_022722495.1. Taxonomy (GTDB): domain Bacteria; phylum Bacillota; class Negativicutes; order Veillonellales; family Dialisteraceae; genus Dialister. The sequence goes on from JAIJLI010000012.1 coordinate 11,489, forward strand.
TCAATACAGGTTAGCGGATGAACTGCATTATTCTCATCTTCAAGGTCAAATCCCATCTCGTATGTTGAATAGATAGAGGTACCTTCTGGCAAAGTGCCTACACAATCATTTGAATTGAATAGAGCAGCCAAACGAGTCATGTAACCATAGCCTTGACAGTCGTTGTCTTGACTCATACTCTTTGCAACGCGACCATTGCCTGCAACACTAAGAATTGCTCCTAATGCACAACTCTTACCAGAAGAAGGAATACCCCAGAAATAGATTTCGGTTGAAAGTTTGTTGATTTTATCTAATTTACGCGGTATAGCAAAACCTTGAGTTGTTTCACCATTGACAAGATGTCTGATGAAAGCAGCATTAATACCGATTGTCTCGAAATCATCATAATCGAGATAACCATTATCAAGAAGCATATTTACAACAGATGCACGCAATATATTATGGTCAGCCTTAAGCATTGCCATTAAGTCTGAGTGCTTAATTTTACCTCTATCTAAATATCCGACAATAGTTTTGTAGATTTCATCGTCTGTATTAATGACAGCCTTATCAGCCTGAATATTTTTGATACGCTTGACAAGTGCGTCAACATCAAAACCTATAAACTCTTCACGGCGTAGTTTGTTTATGAGTTTCTTTGCCTCTACGCAATGTATGTCATCAGGATTTTCTTCACAGAATCTACGCAATTCTGGAATGCTGTTTTTATCAACAGACTCCCAGGCATTAGCAGAAGCCTTATGAACTTCTGCCTCCTGCAAACTGCGAATAAGTGAACGAGCTTCATCTCTGTGGAAACCATCAGGATATGTGGACAAATACTTTTCAAGAACTTCTATACTTCTTGAATTTCTTGCATTTGCCCAATCCTCTTGTTCGGATCCCGCAATTTTACGCTCAACTTCTTTCCTCACAGAAGCTGGGAAGCAGCCATCTGTGTCATCACATAGCTCATCGAATGTTACAATGCCACTCTTGATGTAACCAACAAGTTCATCAGCTGTGTACATGTCAACATTCTCGAGTATAGCTAATTTACTTGGCATATTATATTATGGTTTTATTCTTTTGGATTATTACCGTATTCATTAGAACCTTCATCACTTCCTCCAAACATAAGGACAAAGAAATAGAAGGGTATCAATTGATACCAGCCAGAGTTTCCTCTATCATGACAGCGTTTTGCATTCTGTGCCCATAAGAACCAAATCATAGGAATGAATGAAATTAAAACGAACAAGGAGACTCCCACAGATGGATTAGGAGTTGCCATCATTGCATTGACTACTCCGTACCATATCATATATATAAGGAATGACAGGCAATACTCAGTTCTTCTGATTCTACCATTAAAAGAGAATGGTCTTTTAAACATTCCCTTATTAGAGGGGGTGTCGGATGTTGATGACGACTCCTGCTTGGAAAATTCAAAAGTAGGAGCAGCTGTTGCGGTGATAATAGGAGCTTCTTGTATTGTTATCTCTGAATGAACATCCGTATCTACTGCTTCAGGAATTTTAATATTCTCTGATGAATCCTCATCCAAGTTAAGAACATGCGCTTCTTCGGCCGAAGGATTAACTTCTGGTGCAGATGGAGAAGTCTCGGTTGTTTTTGCAGCAAGCCTTTCTTCAATGCGTCGGCGCATTAGGGGAGTAAGATTACCACTTTTACTCAGTTCATATACTGTTACCGTGCCAGCCTTGATTGCTTCGACAATCTGATCTGCGGTATATTCTCTTAAATTGTTAAGTATATCTGATTTTGTTGCCATAATGAGATTATTTACATTGTGAATGAGGCGTAGTCGTCATCCTCGTCGTTAGACTTTGCTTTCGAAGGAGTCGGTTCATCATCTATTTCGTAAGAATCAATTTTAACTTCTGGACCTTTTTTGACAGGTTTAGATGGCTCTATAGTCATACTTAGCGAACGAGATGCACCCTTTTCCATTCCCAAGAGACGCAATTGGCTCTTTGTGTGTCTGTCCTGAAGGAAATAAGGAAATAATAAAGCGAAGTACAAAACAATAGAACTGAGGATAGATGCAATAGGCGGAAATGACGTGCCTGTAAATCTACCTGTGAGACCATCAAGACCTGCATCGACAGACATAAGACTTCCACTTACAGCATTGAAAGTGTTCACTTGATTATAACCATTGAACTCTTCGTTATTCATCTTATGGGTTGAAAAATCTTCAAGTTGAATATACCATTCACGAATAGCTTTCTTAATTTCTTTTGTATTTCCTAGTAGGAAAACATTCCAAGTGCTTGCACCATTACTTGATGATTCAATCCACTTTGTTGCTTCTGTTTTCAAAGAATCATAATTTTCGGAAATTAGCTGAAGACGCAATGCCTTAACCATATTCCCTTTTTGGATTTGCTCACTACCTTTGGTAAAACCACATGAAGCAAATTCTCCTGGTCTTATGCTTTGATTGTTAATTACCCTGTCAAGCATATGCTCATAATTTGCTATACGCTCCTTTGAGTATGAGTCATAGTCAGAGAACATTTGCTTTGAAGCTTTAATTGCATCCGTAAAGTGACCTACTATCTCCCCATCTTGACTTTGTACTGTTCCGAAGTGATAAAATGGCAACATACAAAAAAGAAATACTATAGGAGAACCAAAGATGAAAATACGTTCTATCCAAATTCGTTTAGCAAATTTTTTTGTTGTAGCCTTCAGCATTTGTGCCCCTATGAAGAACACAAGCAAAACTATATCAATTACAATCATGGCGATAGAAGCTTTCATAAAGTTTCCATCAGTCTTATAGGTTACACCCACGAAAGTAATATAACTTAAAACAATGAGGGCCAAAAATGCTATGATATGCCCCCAGGAAAATTTTAATTGTTCGTTCATTGTCTTTATCTTTTATTCGGTAACAATTTTTCTAACTGTTCAATTTTCTTTTTATACTCAGCTATTTTTCTGCGAATTGCATCATAATCCGTTCCGCCTGCTTGTTGTGAAGGAATGGGGATTGTAGGTACTTGACCCACGTCTGCTGCTCGACCAGCTGAAGAATCGACCTCTTTACCATCGGGTATTGGCATTATTTTTCTTGCAGATGGCTCGCTAAAGTCTCCATTCTTCACTGCCACCAATGCTTTGTCAACCAAAACCATTGGTGGAATATATCCATACACATCTGCACCAGTCTTGTATAATACATTACGAGCCTGTGCTACTGTGATATCTTTTTTGATTGATTTCATCAAAGCGATTGTTCCAGTAACTATAGGTGCAGCCATACTTGTTCCATCACATGATTGAAAATCATTGGAAGGGAATGAACTATAGATACCTTTGCCAGGAGCGGAAATATCTGAACATGGTCCGTAATTTGTAAATACTGTTGGATATAATCTTTGATCAACTGCTGTTACAACTATAGAAGAAGCGTTGCGATTCTCTGGTGGAATACTTGTAAGAATGTCGTCATTTCCTGCAGCAAATACAAGAATTGTATTTTTCTTGGCTGCAAGCTTACAAACACGAGCCCATAAGAAAGCTACATTTTGGAATTGCGTCTTGGCAATTTCTGCTTGTTGTTCAACAGGCAGCACATTCAAACCTTTGAAAGAAGGACCGATGGATATGTTTACAACATCTGCATCATGGTGAAGTGCATACATTACTCCTGCAATGAGAGCCGACAAAGGACACTGCTTATTGTCAAATACCTGTATAGGCATTATCTGGCAGTTGGGAGCAACACCTGAAGCCCCCTTTGAAAAGTAATCTGCCGAACCTACTGCTAATCCTGCAGTATGTGTACCATGTCCTTCTCCAAGACTTAGAGCATTATTTTGGGTAAAGACATTGTATGCGTCAACAATTCTTCCCTTAAACATAGGGTGACTTGCTTGAATGCCATCATCTACAATGGCAACTTTTACATCTGAGCTACCTTTTGTATATGTCCATCCTTGCTTAAGATGTATCGCATTCAAATGCCAACCTACATTTTCTGTCGAATTACTGATTTGACCATGCAGTTCATACACTTCCTCGTCAAAAACAATGAACTTATGATTAGGAATTTTACTGTTTATGGTCTTGCGAATTTGGTCACGTTCGTTTTCTGGAATCTGTATGACAAGCAATTTTACTTCCTTGTCGTATCCAATAATGCTATACTTATCATCTGGATACGCTTGTTTGAAGTCACGTGCCAATGCATCTACATTGTCGTTCTCATTTTCCATATACAAAAACAGGCGATTGGCAATGATATTGGGTACACCAGGTTGCTTGACAATAGGCGGTTCTTCACCACCTTCGCCCATGACTGGAGCAACAACCGTATTGTCATCAGGCAACTTGCCGTCACTTCCGGTAATCGGTCTTACCGCTCCATTATCATCAACACGAGAACCATCCGCTCTCGTGATGGTATCAATAGGAACAACGCCGTTTACAGGCGAATGGTGGCCACAGCCTTTTAGTAGCCATGATAGCGACCAAATCAACAATATTATAAGAAGCAGCCATAACAACCATTTTAAGCAACCTTTGCCAGTCCACAATCCTGCAAACCACAGCCACCATCTTTTGTACCAAGGCAAAGTTTTCTCGTATTGGGCGAAAAACACTTTATCCTCATCTACGAGAATATTGTTTGGAGATATGTTCCATCCTGTAAACTTGTACCCTTTGTTAGGTGTAACTATAGGTATTTCTCCACTTGACAAAGTAGTGTTGGCAGCTTTTCTAAATGAAGACGAACCTTCAATAGAACCATGTTCACCTGCTTCAAAACGGCAATTGTAGAAAACATCTTCTGGTTCTGTCGTAGGTTCTTCTGTTGGAGAATCTAAAGGGATTGAAGGTTCTGGAGATATTGGAGGAATAGCAGGCGTTTCTGAAACGACCTCGTCATATTGGGCAGTAAAAGTCATGTTGGAGTTTACTCTCTGACCAATAGGCGAAGGTATCCACCCTGTAAAATTCCAGCCCTCACAAACATCCACTGTAGGTATATCCAATTTTGAAAGTATCGATCCTTCGGCACGACTGATGGTTTTGTCAAGTTTTGAAATTGTTCCATGTTCGCCAGCATCGAATGTAATCTTATATTTCTTGGTGTATTCAAAGTCGTGAATCACGGAGCCAACAACCTTGTGCTGACGCACATCAGGAGTCATACCCCATGCTACAAGATACACCTTGTCATCTGTACAATATACCCTATCTTCACTGACATATTTAATTGCACCTGCCATAATCTGCAAATCCTCTCCACTTAAATCCATAATAGAGGACTTGTATATTTTTATGGTGTCATCAAGTATTCCCTTATATCTGTCATACTCTGCTCCTGACAGTTCACTCAAACGGGTGGGATGCTGCTGCCATTTCTCTATATGCCAACAAATCTGATCTTCATCATCCATATATTCTGGAGTCGCAAGAAAATGTTGCAGATTTATAGGTATAACCCTTTTTACAACACTGAAAATACTGTCGTATCTCTTGTACATGGGGTCGTGACCTATACCTTGATAGTCGGTAAAATCAGACACCTCTGTATAGCAGAGTTTTTGTTTTCCAAAAAATGAATGTCCTGCCATTTATTTATCCTTTATATAAAGTTTCACAAGCATCAATAATTGTTTTAATTTTAGCATTGGCTATTGGGTCAACATGAGAGATGTCACTTGCATATAGCAGACCTATCGTTACCAAATTCTCCCATCGTTGGAAGTTATCCCAAAGTGGAAGCTTCATTAACGTTAGTTTGTCAACAGTATCTATATCGGAGGCGGCATCAAATGCGCTCAAAGTTTGTAATAATGGTTGCGGTTTTCTAACTACATTCCATGCTGAAGAACTCAAATCAACTTTAATGTGACACTTATCTGCTTTCGCACGAATATTGTCAACGTCCTCATCGTTAATATATTTGCGCCCTACAGAACTTACAAAGTTGTTGAGTGTCAATGATGCATAATCAGCTATAGCGTTTGGTTGCTCATTAAGACTGAACACTTTACAATAGCGGTCTATTCGTTCAGAAAGGATACGTTTCATCCCCAGCTTTTTCAGTAATGCCGATAACATAAAGACTACTTCATCTGAATGTGGAAGCATAGGCTCAAGAACCTTAACCTTGTTGTTGATATAGGCATTCCAATAATCAACAATGTGTTTGGTGACAACATCCGCCACAGTTGTCAAAGTTTCCGTTTCACTCGAAACCACCTCTGCAATGGTACAGCCACGTTCTTTTAACGCTTCTTCTAATCTCGCTTTTTCGCAGCCAAAGAAATCGCATAATTTTTGAATGTTTGTTTTCTTGTTGTCCGATGGATTAATGTCCGCTTGTTTGCGTATAAAGTTTATTATAGAAAAATCTTTGGGAGTATCGGTATGGCAGATGATAATATTATATGCAATGTCTCGCAAATCACCAACTGGCACCATGAGGTTGTCTATGATATGACCGAATATCTCTGGTCTCTCGCCAACACTTAAAATAAGGGACATTCTTATATCACTGGCTATCTGTTTTACCTTTTGATTCTTTGCCTCCTTATCTTCTGGCTCAAAATAAACAGAAAGTGCATTATACATCTCTGACTTTATTTTAGCCAATTGTGCAAGGTATTTCTTTTTTCTTGCATCTTCGAGTACACTTGCGATAGCGTCAAGATTACGAATGATGGCCTTTGAACCATCATTGTTGATGGTAGCAACATCATTCCAAGTCTGTTCGGGATTAGCAAAATGACGTTGCACAAAGGCATTCTTAAGAAAGCTTTGTTTCAGATTTTCGAAATAGTCAGGATAATCAGCATACGTGTGAACACTTTTCTCTTCTGACTTGACTGCACCATCACTATAGCCATCAAAAACACCATTCTTTCCAGACCAGTAGAAATCACGTAATAGATAAATGTTTTGGAAAGCAGCGGTTCGGAACAGTCCGCCTGTTTTCACCCAATTATCAAGCCACTTGTTAGGCTTAATAATTTCCGGAAATACGGTATCGAACCTGTTCCAATGTGCATCAAGTTTGTCTATGTTTGAGGAATTGTCTGTCTTTGTTCTCTCTAAATCGATATTGAATTTTGTTGCAACAAAGAACAATGGTGCAATACCATTTGTGTCATTGAGCATATTGGCTCGCTCCTCTGGTGTAGAACCAATATTGTCTTCAATCCAACTATTTATTGTTTCTCCAATGGTAGCTTCCGCCTTTTGGTCGTTATGATGACAGAATAACACACTACTGATTCTCAATGAGCGAGAGTACTTGTTGAATAAGTAGGCTACTTTTCCTCTTCTAAGAATCTTGGGAAGAACTGTATGAATGTCCTGCTCCTTGTATTTCTCACGAGAACGAGCACCTGGGAAATCGAGAAGATCAAGTTTATGTAAGAATTTCCTATCATCTGCAACCGAAGGCGGCAGTTCAAAGGTAAGTTCTGCAATCAGTGCCGAAAGATTTCCTTTATGAAAATCATGAGCAAGGATATTCCCATTTGAATCATATACATCTGTATAAATTTCATCATATCCAGTATCTATCTGTACACCGCAAACAGTGTCAAGCCATTCTATCTTCAACAATGTTCCTTTTTCACGGAGCACTGCAGCAAATGGTATATAAATATCTGTTTGAAAGTTAAGCTTCTTATATTCATTAATGAGGACACTGAACAAGTGACTCAATTCACTATTCCTGTTCCAAAGAAGACTGAATATATTAACCCATTTGTCATAGGAAACATATTGAATTACAGGAGCAACTATCTTACAAAAGTTTGATTGATTTACACCAGCCGCAGCATTCCCTATTACATCGTGGATGTAATCTGTAATATCCTTGACATCGTCTTCTTCAATTTCATTTTGTACAACAATCTTTGATGCCCAAAGACCATTCATATCTTCAAGAGCCTTGTTTATATCATCATAACGCAATACGCTATCTTGATTGATTTTAATGTCATTATAATACGAATCAGCCAAGAGAAGGATTATGTCCACAACAGACAAGTTGCGTACCTTTACAAAGTCACTCATTGTAGAACAACCTTGGCTAAGAGTAAAACGAGTGATAACACCAGTTGATTCTATCTTGGCATTGTTTCCACCACTTGGATTTATATCATCTATGAAACTATATGATTTTCCTGCATTAGTGATGACAAAAGGCGAGTTTGGAGAAGACAACAAACTACTCATCAAATAAGATTTACCTACCTGACTTTCGCCATAAGCCGCTGCAGAACAATTCTCTTCCAAGGCTGCATATATGCGCTTGAGTTTGCGGCGATATTCCTTAAAAACATCGTATGGAAAAGACTCCTTTCCAAACTCTTTGGCCCATGCAATAGAGCCGTCAACCAAATCTATATGTTGCTTTATATCTTGTAGCATAATTTCATTTTTAGAGATTAGAAATCAAACGCACCTGAGTCAAGCCAATATTGTTCGTCAACACCAAGGCTTTGGATGTGTATTTCAAGATTACCATCCATTATATCATTACCATTTTTATCCGTTATTGCTGAAATGGAAAGATTTTCCTTGTCATCCATGTCACGCTCAATTGTTATCTTAAATGGCATTCGTTTTTTCAAAACATCAATGGCTTCATTTACAAGTCCTATTACTTTTGCGTCAGTCGGACAGTCTTCGTCATTTATAATGGCCTTTTTCCGAATTTTGTCTGCCATCTTATGACGGTTAAAGTCTATTGAATACAAGGCACGACTTGGATATGAGTCCATCCCTATTTGACGAACATGGAGTGATTGGGGAATACTACTAATAGTCAAGTCACCTCGGTACTTGTCTGGTGTTATGAAGTATTCAATTGGTTGTCCTTCACGAGAAGCTTCAATATAATTCACAGTTGACTTCAAATTCTTTTTCAGCAAATCTAAATTGATGATAAACTTATTCAGATTTGAAAGTTCCGAGGCATAATGTCCTATTACACCACCCATAGCCACAATAGTCTTTGCATTCTTTATATAGCCAGTATTCTCTCCAAACGGATACCAATCCCCTACGTAATAATCGTTGAGAACAATGAGTCTATTTGGTGAGACTGAGTAATATTTAAGGAATATATCCCTTATCACAGGAAGTGAAGCAGGACGTCCTGAGAGTAATACGACATCGCAAGCATAGGAATACATGATGGTTGCAACCTTCTTAAGCAAAGGCTCAAATTCTTTACGAACAACTTCTGAAACCATCTCTTTGTTAAATTTCCAAGAAAGTGATGTGATGTCAATGTTCAATCTTTGTTTGAATTCCTCTATGATTGCCTCATTAGGTGGACACTCGGAAAACACATCTGAATATTTGACAATACAATCCTTGCAGCCTTGTTTCAACAACTCCAAGAAATGGCACATTAATGGTACAGAATATTGAATATTAAAGTCCTTTCTTAATATTCTATCAGCTATAGTTTGTCCATTATAATCCTCTCCAAAGAAATTCTTTATCTTTTGGCGATATTGTTGGGTTGTTAAGTCTTTTAATTCTGTCCTGAATGCACTGTTCTCATCAAGGAGCATAATATTCTTGATAAGGGCATAAAGCATATCATCTCCTGCGAAATAATAGCTATCGTAGAATTTCGGATCTGGCGTAATGGTCGTAACATCACCTTTTATATAAGTATATTTACTAATCATCAAGTCTGATGTTCCTGCACCAATGTCAATAGATCCAACAGTTATTGAAGGCTGGCTGTCACCATCTTCTATTTTTCCATAGAGATTGAAGAACTCACTGCAACATCCTTTGTATTTTTGTCCAACCTCTCCATACATATATACCAATTGGGAACATGTCGCTTCGTCATAGTACCACAGTCCATCGTCATCTTTCATAGAGCGAACAACAGGGACAACATCTACCGATTTCCCTGGATGTAGATTTTCTGCAGGACTATTATAGTCGAAATTTTCCAATAAGATTACGGCATCTTTAGCACAATGCACAAGAGCCTCTCGCTCCACCCTAGACATGGCGGTAGGACAAGTTACAATAATTCTTCGTATTCTTCTTGGTATGGACGGTTTTCCAAACCCACTACGATTAGATCTGTATTCCTCGCTATTAATTTGTGTACGTGCTTGCACTAACATTTCCAAGAAAGAGAATGTCATTAAAGAACGTCTGGAATAGTGGTATGAGCTGCCGCTTTCTCCGGACAAGTCTATACTTCCGTCACTTTTCAACTGATTTGTTATTCCACGAAGATTCAAAATGTGGTCGTCCTTTTCACCTTTGAGAACAAGAAATTTCCATTCTTCTTTATTTGGTCTCCAATCCCACAAATATCTCTTTGGACTTGAATAGGTTGACAAAGATTCCATATCATCTGCAGTGTTTGTGGCCAAATGGATAAGTGTGTTGGCTTCTTGTCCTAAACGAACCAAGCTCGGATGAACAAATTGTTTGCTGTCTTTAATGCCAAAACTTCCAAAGTCAACTTTACGAAAAGCCAAACGCATATCGAAAGGTTCGTTATGTTTGTTGATTACAAGTGAATTGTTCACTTCTTTAACAAGATTTGTATAGTCAATAAGTTCAAGCTGCCTTACTTGATTAAAATTGGTATTATCTTCTATTAAAAGTGCTGTTGTACGTGAGTTTCCTATATCAACAACCATATCAACATCCTTTATTTCGACATCGGTATCCTTGTAAAGTTTAACCTTGGGGAATAGATCCTTTTGAGCAAGATAGTTGATTAAGAATATGTATGATGCGATATACGACATTTTTCTCACGTTCGCACCTCTTAATTGAGATACACGTTGAACATTAGGATGAACCAAGTGCAACAAATAGTCATCAATATAACTCCAATTGTTATTAGGAGAACAATAGTCCATCAAATAGAACTCATTACTACATAGTTCGAAATCCATTTCGCCTCTAAACGCATCTGGAAAGACGGGGCATTCTTCATATTCGTCACTCTCGTAACGAGCTCTTGTATCGAATGCTAGAACTACATTGTACCATTTTATTCCCTTTTCTTCTCTTGTTGGGATTAATTTCATACGTACCCAATTTAATGGACCGAACTTAAAACGCTTGAGAGTGCGTTTAAAGAAATATGGGACTGGAAGCCAAGCATTTTCAAACTTGGAAAACTTGTTGTCTTTGTCGGAGAATGTAAGGCTAAATATATCGCCCCTCACGCCTGGGCAATTTTCATCTTCTATTCTTAAAGGTAAAATATCATCGCTTTTAAGCTCGTTGACATCAATTTCAATAGTAGGGTCGCTTAAATAGCCGCCTTTATGAAGTTTCTGTTTGTTATAATAATAGCACTCGTCATCTGTGCGAAGTTCATACACAGGATCAAGTCGCCATTCCCCATTTTCAGTATCATACCATTCATGATACCACATTTTGAACTTTTCTTGAGTATTTATACTCAATGGAAACGTTATGATTTGAATACCAGAATTGGCTATTAAAGTATGCTCTTGCATAATAAAATGATATTTATTCTATTGATTCTATAAATGCACTTGGTATATACGCCGTCACAACAGTCACCAAGTCTTCCACCACAACTCCTACTCTCTGTTGTCCTTGCCATCTTGCGACTCTGCCTATCACTCCCTTAAAAGCACCATCAATAACCCTTACCAATTGTCCTTTCTCGAACTTTGGCACTTCGATTAATGACACGATTGTGTTATCCGCATCGGCAGCACAGATGATTTTGAGACTTTCCATCTGATAGTCTGGAACTATCATAGGAATTTTCTCTATTCTGCGCCCAACGTGGACGTGGCGATAATAAAAGCGGAGAAATGGGAGGTTTACGTTGTCGTAAACGAAAGATTTGAGTTGTTCTTCTGTACCGTAGGCGAAGAAGATATTTGGTAAACGTGACTCGGTAACAACTTTGCGTTTACCTTTTATAAGTTTTACTACCTCGGTGGTAGGATAGAAAGCCGTGATGCCTTTGGCTGTCATGTAGTCGTATGCCTTTTTTTCTCTACCGTATGTGGTACGTAAGGCATACCAATGAGGAAAGTCTTCCTCTTTTTGCACTTTAGGCTTACTTGCTATATGGGCATTTCTGGTGGACACCCCTGTTTGTGAGCTCTCAGCGGAAACAATGCTTTGAGCTTCGGGGAGGGCGTTGGAGGTAAGTCCAGCGCAAGGAGGGAATTCACCACCTCCCGAGGTGTGTACATCTTCTGATGTCCATTCATCGACTTTCATATCGGTGCTAACTTTTTT
>JAIJLI010000197.1 GCA_022722495.1 Dialister sp.
TCTACTGTTATATTGTTTTCTTCCATTATACTCTGTTTTGATATTATTTACAAAGGTAGTGCTTTTAGCCTTTAAGCCACTATTGCACAACCCCTTTTTTTGAAAAGAACGTAAAATCAATAGTATTATTGCGGTGATTGTAGTTTTATTAACATAAAGCTCTAAAGCAGCCAAAGGAGGACAAGAGCAAGGAAGCCGTGGAGACCAACAAGGACATCGTAGAATTACATTCTATCCTTCTGGCTTTGACCTGCTCCTGTACCCTTATACTTGCTTCGAGTAACATTGAACTTATAGCGGACTGTCAATGAGATTTTACTTGTTGAGAACTCATCGAAGATGGTTTCCTTCAGTTTGCCGTATTTACCTATGATGTGACTCTCGTTCGTACCAAACACGTCGTTGACATAAAGCTGGAAAGTCAGGCAGTCCTTCAGAAAGCCCTTGTATATAGACAGGTCGGTGTTGAACATCGGTTTGTAGATATAATGGTTCTCTTCATATCCCTTTGTGATGTAAGTCATCATAACGGAGAACATCGCCCATTTCGTATCGAATGTGTTGTTGAATCGGAACATCGCCACCGGCTTGTTCAGATAGCGCCCGTCTCTTGTCTCCAACTCGAACCATTGCTTCTCGACCATTGCTGACAACATAGGATGCCAGATGCCGAAAGTGGGCTGCAGGTTGAGCGTAGAAGTCACATTATTGTACGATTTGCCGTTTATCATTCTCATCAATCCGATGGTGGTATTGTCCTTATACATCTCCACCGTCTGATAAATAGGATCGGATACATGTTCATAAGTCAGGTTGAACGTAAGCCATTTGTAGGCAAGGTCGTAACTTGTATTTCTTGAAATCTCTGAGACAAGAAACGGGTTACCGGTCTCGTATGTATAGTGATTGCTATACTGCACGCCGCTTCTTAATACCCAGTAGTTAGGTCGGTTGATGTCGGCTGCATAGCTCAGCTGCATCTGTACATTGCCGATTGGCATCGAAAGGCTGAGAGACGGAAACCACTCGCCATAAGTCTTGCTTTGCTCCGCCATATACTTACCATTGTCATAATATTTGAAGTCCACATTCTCGTATCTCAAACCCGCTTCCATGTTCAGCTTGCCGAAGTCGCGATTATAGGTTACGAACGCAGAAGCCATGCCTTCCTTTATGCGGTCTATTACATTGTCGGCAAGAGTGTTCGGGATTATGGCGTAGTTGGTATTGCGGTTTGTGAACGAATACTCGCCTCCTACCGACAAATCACCACCAAAAAGCGGATAAGAGAGCACCATTTTGGAAGCAATCAATCGGTTGTACTTTGAAGTGGTACTGCTTACAAGTTGGTTTTGTATTTCCGAGTTTACCTCCTGATAATGCTCATCTATATTGTTTTTATTATTTCCTTTAGACCAAAACCAGTCGGTATTGAAGTCAATACCCAATTTACCAACTTTACCTACATAATAAACATTACTTGACCAGTTGCTATTCTGCCCAAACTCCGATCTGATATAAGTGGTGGTCTCCGTCAATACTTCATCTCTCAGCACAGAGCCTTCCGTCTTTCCGTCTGTTTGCAGTTTAGGATTGCGCAAGAAACTAATACTTGCTCCCAACGAATTGTTGTCGTCAAACTGATAACTGGCATTCAAGCGAGAACTAAAAGTCTCGGTTTTGTTCTTCCAACGTGTTCTGTCCTGTTGGTTCAATGTCTTGTCGAGATAGGTCATTTGCTGCAAGTCCTTTTCGTCTGGCGACGATTGTTTTGAGCCATAGGCGTAAGCGCCAAGCTCCAATCCGTTTCTGCGATAGTACAAATTCAGACGGGCATATCCTCCCGTGTTCTTTTTCTCGTCGTACGTTCCTTCTGTTGTAGCGTCAAATCCGAATCCATCGCCTTGTATCTTCTTTGTGGTGATACGTATAACAGCCTTAGTGCTTGCAGCATAACGAGCACCTGGGTTGGATATTACTTCAACCGACTTGATGTTGTCCGAACTCAAACGGTCGAGTTCGCTTCTGTCCCTCATCTGTCGTCCATTGATATATATTATAGGCTCGCCACGTCCAAACACCTTGATATTGCCATTTTGTGCAGATACGTTAGGTATGCGGTCGAGCAGATGCTCCATTGTTCCTGCCTTTTCAAGGACAGAACCAACAATAGTAGTCATCATTCCCCCATTTTTCAAAACGGTCTTCGGCAAAGATGATTTTATCACGACTTCATCGAGCATCTTGCTGTCTTCTTCCATCTTGATAACTCCCACATTCTCACCTTTGCAGTCCTTGAAGATTGTCTTATAGCCTACAGAAGTTACCTTGAGGATTCCAACGCTGCAAGAGGAGTCGATAGAAAAACACCCATTCTCTCCACTCACAGCCCCATTGACGAATGTTGAATCTTGACGGTTTAGTAGCACTACATTTGCAAATGCCAAAGGCTCTCCCTTGGCATCTACAATCTTTCCTGAAATGTTTTGCGCCATCATCTGGGACATTGCCCAGAAACACACGGCTGTTGTCATGATAAACTTTCTCATAATACAACTTTTTAATCAAATATACTTTTTCGTAAATGTGGTCAAACATTTATACTAACGAAAGCAAACTGCAATTATTTGCCTCATTTTGTATTCCAGGTGCAAAGATATAAAGGCTTTTTGAAACAACATAATTTTAGGAGAATATTTAAATTACGTTAAACAATGTTATACATGCTTGCACTTTGCATAATAATACAAAAATAACGTTTTCATTTACTTTTCTTACTGTTTACCTGCAAAAGAAAGGATAGAAATGTAAATAAACCGTGTCTAACTATAACTTTTATAGCTTGACACAGTTTATTTATACTATCTACTACACGTTGTTTCCCGGATGGTCGGGATTGCTGATACCCGTCAGCCGATGGTAGTTAATCATCTTGCCTTCCTCTGCCATGTTCGCCTTCAGCTTGTTGAGCACGTTGTCGAGTGAGTTGTAGGTGAACGATGTCTTCCGTGTGGCAGTTGCCCATGTAGTAAATTGATGGCATCATGTTGCCCTTGACATTTTACATTGTGCGAATATCATTATTAAGTTCTTTTCTCCATATTAGAGTGCCAATAAACGGAAAGATAATAGTGAACAATAAAGCAGCTTTGGCATAACCCAAAGGTAAGTAATCTCCTTCAAAAAAAAGGTAATCAGTTTTTGAAGAATAGTATAATTTAGGAAAATACCCTGACTTTATCTTGTCCAAAATTCGATCTCCCGTATGTAATGTATATTGTTTTGATTTATAGGTTATAAGAATTGTATTTGAACTCTTATAGTTACTTTTTTCCTTAAATCCATTATATGTATAACCAGTAATAGGCTCCTGTGTTTTTTCTATATAGTTGCCGTATAAATGGCATAGATACAAAACAAGAGTTAAAACTAATCCTGCGCAAAAAATTGTCTTAAATAATGTTTTAATCTTCATATTCTTACGATTTTATAATAGTGTTATGATTTACGGACTTTGCATCATCAAAGGACATATCTCGTTGATCTACTAAAGTAAGTATTATCCTCTATTGATTCGTTCCACCAATTCGTCTGGTGTAAGTATCTCCATCTTAGTGAAAACAAACTCTTCATCATAAATAAATTGTTTGCATTAGCTTCGATAGCCCAATTCCCATGATTCCACATTGCCGATAGTTGATACCGCCAGTTCGTCTCATTCATTTCGAGATTGGATCTGTTTTGCCCATAATACTAAGAAAGTACTCTCCCCCTAAATAGCCATCAATTTCTTGGACAATTACATTGTCAACAATAATTGATTTGAGTTCCAGTTGGATCCTTCCTGGAGAGATAGGACGCTTGTCTGCATCAAAAACAAATTGCGAAGGACATTTAAAGTTGAAAAGCACAAGATGCTGCTTTCCGCCATAGTTCAGTGTCACAGGTACTTTACTATCGCTATATATGATTTTCCCCATTTTGCTCGCTTCTCCTGTTTCTTCGTCTGAGCTTGCAAAAGAATAAGGTATCGAAATATCATAATCGGGCAACAGCTTGACTGCTTCTGCCAATTTAGTATCTTTTATAACAAAACTTATCCAGCTGATTGGGACTTGCTGTAAGGTGACAGTCCGGTTTTCGTACCCTCCAAAAGTGTAGTGGATGATAGGTTGACCATTTTCTGTGACCTCACCCTTCCATAAACTTTTATAATCCAACTGTTCTTGCGATGCATTATAGATTACAGGAATGAATATACTGCTGTATTGTCCTTTAAGCTCATTACTCAGCTCCTCAATTACACTTTGACGCTGGAAGTAAGAATCCACATAAGTAGGATCCTCATGGCATCCGCTTAAACTAATTATGGCTGAAATAGCCACAATGACCATTGATATCTTTTTCATTGCTATTGTTTTTATTATATAACGGCGAGACTATATTGTTATGTATGATAGCTAAAAATGATTCGGTAACACTTTTAATGCGCTTGTCTGTTTCTTGCAAGTGTTGTTGCATTTCCAGTTGATGGTACTCCATTGTTGAAAGACGTTGGAAAACTTCTGCATTTGTCACCATGAAAC
Organism: Dialister sp.; assembly: GCA_022722495.1. Taxonomy (GTDB): domain Bacteria; phylum Bacillota; class Negativicutes; order Veillonellales; family Dialisteraceae; genus Dialister. Next base: position 4,587 of record JAIJLI010000197.1, read on the forward strand.
GTCTCATTGCAACAAATGCATCCATAATTCGTATGCTTACACGAATTGCGGTTTCACTTCTAAGAACAGTGGAGAGCATAGCCACTCCCTGCTCCGTGAAAGCATATGAACGAACTGTTGAGTGCTTCAAACTATTGAACCGGTCGCAATTTGCGACCAGTTC
>JAIJLI010000198.1 GCA_022722495.1 Dialister sp.
CTTTTTTTTTGTCCAAAAGCGAACTTTTTAGGGCAAAAATTTGGTCAGTTCAAAAAAAAGATATATCTTTGCCGCCGATAATGCCAATGACGAAGGTTCCAAATATAATCGTCAGCGGTTATTTATGATTTAAATAGAAAATGTTATATGAACGCAATAGCAGCAAGGATTCATTTCCTACAGGTATATCCAGTCTTGGATTGTGTTACGGCTCAAAAGGACGTAATCGCCTCTCTGTGTTTGCAGCAGGGAGGAGGTTACTATGGAGAAGCGTAATCAAAATAATCAGCAGTCTCAAAAGGACTTAAAGTACATCAATGTACCTCTCTCCATCGTCAAGAAGCGATGGTTCAAGGGGGAGAATGCCGTGCGTGCGTGGTTCTTCTACGCATGGAATGCCCTTATGTCCCGTTATGATGCCGATGTTATGGTCAAGGGACAGACGTTTCACCTTACAGAGGGGGAGACTATATGCACACGAAGCTATCTTTCAGAGTCTTTGGGCATCAAGGATTCTATGGCAAAAAGTAGCACAGACAGTCTCAAACGTACAGGAGCTATCGCTGTTAAGCAAGAGGTTATATCTAAGGATATAAATAATGCGAAGAACAGTGTGAGCCGTGTGGCGGTCAATGGCATACCTACCCCAAACGAGCCATACGTCAAGATGTATTTCCCTGTTGACGTTGCAGATTTCTGGTCAACTCCTTATCTTGCTCAGCTCTATACATATATGGTATGCAATGCTTGGCATGAGAACACTTGGATTGTGGGTACAGGTTGCCATGCCCAGCAAATTACTCCTGGAGATTTCCTGTTCTCGTATGAGAAGGTAGCAAAGGCGTTGAAATGCAATCAATGGAGATTTAAGGAACTGCTTAAGTTACTGGAAAAGATTGGTGCCATCACTCGTGTGAAGAGGGTAGGAAACAGAGGTGTGCTCATACATTTGAACCTTTATCCTCAGGCAAAGCAACAGATAAAGACCAATGACAGTGCAAATAAGGGTCTGGAAGCTCATGTCGAGCAGTCAAAGCCTACATCATCCCCTACCCCATCTGTCAAGCCTGTAGCAGCCAAGAACGAGGTAATGAACCCTTCACGCCAGATAAGCAAAGAAATACTCGATACACCTGTAACAGAGGCTATAAAGTATCTTTTCTTTAACAAGAAGAAAAACAAGGATATTGATCACCTCAATGACATCATATCATATGTGAACGAGAATATGCCAGCGGACTTCCCTGTCGAGCAGTTAAAGCCAGCCATGGACTATTATTTCAAGGAGTATGGTGACGACTATATCGAAAGAAAGAAAGTCGTTAAGGCTATTGGTGAGTTCAAGGGACTTTTGGCTAGTTCTCTTTCCACCAAAGCCAATAGGGAAAGTAAAATTCAAGAACTCAATCGACAGATAGCAGAGGAGGAGAACAAGTATAAGGCATTTAACGAAAAATGGAAGACCATTGGAGAGAATTTCAAAATGTATATGGAAAAAGAGGACTGGATCAGTACGTTGAATCCAGAAACTATAGATTCTATGTATCATACTCTTTGGTATGCAAATCTGAAGGGTACTTTCGTTGAAGAGAGCCTTTTGAAAAAGGGGAAAAGTATAAACTGCCCTTCTTCGTGGGATGCTCAAACTAGCAAATGGGCAAATTACATCGTAAGGTTCTTTGAGTGCATCGATAATGTGGACGCATTAAGAGAGATATACCGAGCTATTTCGGAAAACAGATATGCAGAATTTCGAAGCATTTACGAAAAGAAAACAGCGGAATTGAATAAACTTAAAAATGTGATATAGTATGAATATAATAGGGGCAAAGGAAATAGCATTAGAGATTGACAAGATACTTGGGTGTGACAGTGAGGTCTGTGACTTCGATGACGAGACTGTATATGTCAATACAGGTGAGGAGTCCTTGGATTTTGATGAACTGTTGAAGTTGCGCAAGAAATATCGCATAGAGGCCATTCTTGTGAGTGATACAGGTGATGACAATCTGGTTCTTCAGATAGACATCCGTACTGATGAGCAGAGACAATTTGACAAGGAGGCTGGAGAAGAACTGCTGGCTCAAAATTGTGAGAGGTAAGCCCCTTAGAATTATATTTGCTCAAGCGAATACTATGCTTGCACTTGATAATCAATATATTATGTGTTATTAGATATAGGTGTTAAATATGCTTGCAGAACATTTGTTAACTTTACTAAGTTAGCAAAGTTATTTAAAAGTATAAACTTAGTTAAATTTACAAAGCTTTCTTTGCGGTATGCAAGATTCTTTGTATATTTGCAGCATAATAACAAAACAAGTAATATATGGCAAAGATCATTGTATTTTCAAATCTGAAGGGTGGTGTAGGCAAGAGTACTTTGTGCTGTCACTTTGCCCACTTCCTCGTAGCAAAGAACCAGAAAGTTGCTGTGCTAGATGCAGACCTTTCCCACAACATTTATAACTTGCGCCAACGAGAACTGGCCAAAGTTAAAGATGCAGTTAAGCCTTGGGAGGTTTGGACTCTAGATGCAGCTGCGAGTACTGATGCCGTCATAGAGCGAGCAAAGACGCTTCCAGGCTATGTCTTGATAGACTGTCCTGGAACACTGAATGACCCTGCCCTACTGAAGGTCTTTCAGTCTGCTGATGCAGCTGTTATTCCTTTCCGATACGATGATTTTATGATTGATTCTACATTCACCTTCACAAAAGTCTTGATGAAGGAAGCACCACAGGCGAAGAAAATCTATGTGCCAAACATCATCAAGATGGGTGTTAGGTATGTGCTCCAGGACTCTGCTACGGAAATGTTCAGCAAAGCTGGCGTAGTTACATTCCGTGTAAAAGATGGCGTTGCGATTCAGCGATTATCTACGCTTTATGCACAAGATCAATATCAGGAAGCAGCAACGGCAGGTGCGTTTAATGCTATATATGAGGTAGTTAGATAAATGTATTACAAATATTACTAACTTAGCAAACTTAGCAAAGTTAGCAAGGTTGATAAAGTTAGCACACTTAATAAATTTAATAAGATATGAACAAGAAGAAAACAACAACACAAGATATGAGCGAGTTTGGAAGTATCGAAGGATTTGGTGACCTCATGGGAACTACACCAGATTCTTCTAATCGTGGCATCGGGGAGTTGCATGGTGAGAAGAAAACCGAAAAGACACCTTCTAAGAGGGCTGTCAAAGGTGCAGCTGCAGGTTGCAAGGTTGGATATACACGCCATACGTATATGCTGCCTCAAAAGATGATAGAGCAAATTAAAGCTGTATCGCAGTTCTTTGGAATAACAGAGTCTTCTTCTGCTGAGCAGTTGATACAAAAGGGACTTGAAGCAATCGAGGCCGTGCATGGTAAAAAAGCCGTAACGCTCCAAAAATCAAAGAGTTTGTTTGAAAAATAGCAAATATTACTAACTTAGGTAACTTTGTAAGGTTAACAAACTTAGTAAATAATATGAGTCAAGCAGAAGTAGATGCAGCTAACAAGCTGATAATAGATTCAATCACGAAATACAAAGTCATCATAGTAGGATGCCGAGACTTTGCAGATTACGAGTTGCTAAAGGAAGAGTGTGACTTCTATCTGCAAAATCAGAAGCCGGAAGATATCGTGATTGTCTCCGGTCATGCCAGTGGTGCTGATGCTCTAGGTGAACACTATGCCCTGGAACGAGACTTGCAGCTGGAGACATACACGGCAGACTGGAAAGCCCATGGTAGGGCAGCCGGACCAATCTGTAACGCTCAAATGGCTAGCGTGGCTCACGCCCTCATAGCGTTTTGGGACGGTAAAAGTCGGGAAACAAAGAACATGATAGATACGGCTACCAAACGAGGCTTACAGGTGGCTGTGGTTAGATATTAACAAATAAAACACATAGATTATGAAACAGAATCAAAACAACATAGAATGCGCTCCTACTAAACAAGAGGAAGGAGTTGCAAATTGCTTAATTCAAATGTGCAAGGACTCCAATGCTGCTATTACTTCCTTTAGTATGGACTGCGAAGATGGCTACGAAGTGACGATTTCAGCTCGCAAGAAGGGAAAGAGGACATATAATGAGTTCTCTCTAGAAGAGTTTGAGACTATCAAGGCTATGGCAAAAGAGAAACTTGACCAGGCAGAGGACAAGCAGAAGCTCCAGGACATCATCGATGTTTGCGATAGCAATATTGAAGATATCAAGGAAAAGGAGCAGGAGAAAGAAGACGGACCAATCCCACAACATTAACAATATAGCAAATGAAACTAAGATTAGCAAGAAAGATATTATCTAGAAACAACTCCAATAAAGCAAATTATTGGAATGGCTACACACATAGCTCTATAGAAAGTTTTATCTTCTTTTCAAAAAATGAACGTGTTCGGAAAGCCTTAAGAACAGCTTGTAAGTTTTCAACTCCACCAGCCCCACTTTCAAGGCCATCACAACAACAAATCAGTGCAATATGAGTCAAGTAGATATAGATGCAGCTAACAAGCTGATAATAGCATAAGCAAATAGATAAATATAACAAAATCAAAATGAAGAAGTTATTATTTCTCCAAAAAAATAAAATAGATATTATGCAAAAAGTGATTGTCACTCTTTGCATAATATCTATTCCTTTTTTTCAATCGTTTTCTAAAAGGTATTCAAAGACAAACTTAAAGATAGATATTCCTTCTGAGAATATTCATTTTAGAATGCAAGTATATAAAGGCAA
>JAIJLI010000199.1 GCA_022722495.1 Dialister sp.
AAATACGCAGCACCAAGGCGTCGTTTCCCTGTCAATGCCTATGTGATACTGACCGCAGTGCAAGAAAGATCCCTCGGCTGCGCTCGGGATGACGATACGGGAATCTGATGTCTCCTAGTCTCTTAGTCTCCAAGGCACTCGTCACTTTTCTTCATTATACCCGCTTTCTTCTTCTTATGCTAAAATAGGATGGAATGGCAAAAGAATTTTTGCCATTTGGTATAATCGTTTCGGCCCGGGACAGTGTCTGTTCACGGGTCAGGTGAATTCTATATCGCCAGAGATATAGAAAGCGCAGCATAGAAATTGAATGAGAAATAAGAAATGCGAGAGGAAGGAGCGGCGCAAAGGAATGGATAAAGCGCCGTTTTGTGAAAACGGGCAAGTGACCGGGTGTCTCAGCCGCTCCTCATTCGCAGGCTCTCTCAGCCTTCTATGCGGCCAACGAAAGAAGGATGCATATGGCAAACATGTACATGAATGATTCGTATTCAGCGGTCCGTCAGGCGGATGGCAAGGTGCTCGGGCGGGTGCGCGCTGTGGTGAAGAGTGCGACGCCGCAGGCGGGGGTGAAGGATTTCCGTTTCTTCGTGGACCCTGTCTCGCCGGTGCCGAGAGGTTTCGAGGATGGAGAGAAATTCGGCTTCACAGGCTTCATGAGCCGTATCGGATTCGGATACAATTCATTTGCTGATGAGGAGTCGGCACTGGCAAATCTGGAGTCCGTTTTCGGGGATTGCTTCGTGTCGTTTACACCGTCACTCCGCAATAACAGGTACTTTGTGCTGGATGATATGGTGAAGGAGCAGGGGACGCCCTTCATGGAGGAGGACCGGAATTATTATCCGGTGCCGGCTTTCGGCACGGAGGAGGCTCCGGTCTTTGATGGGGATATCAATAAGTTCTGTCATCATCTGCTGACGGATCGGCCGCTGCCGGGGCTGTCGAAGCGTTACTGGAATAATGATGTGTCGCCTCGTCTCATTGTGGCGGCGACGCGCAATTATGAGAATAAGATCGGGCCGTGGGTGGTCTTTGCGCCGCTGTATGATGAGGCCTTCGATTCCCGCGTGATCGGGGAGGGCGGAGCGTATTTCCGTGTGAAGAACCGCGGCCAGCTGGGGTATGCGGTGGTGGACGGACAGAATTCGGAGCTGTCCTCGCACATCCTTCGCTGCGCGGAGAGTCCGCTCTGGTTTGTACCGGAGGTATTTTTGGCGGATCTTAGGCTGAATCTGAAGCCGGTGCCGCGGGATGCAGACCTCTTGAGGGACTGCGGGGTCGCGGTGAATCCCTTCGCGGATGAGGCGGAGGAGGAAGAGCCTGTCCATGAGGCGCGTGAGCAGATGACGCAGAGGGCGCTCGATGATCTGGTGCAGAGCCTTGGCATCGGCGCTTCGGGCGAAGAGGCGTATCCAGCGAGAAGAAACCGGCGGGATCTCCGTCCCATACGCGAGGCAGAGGCTGTGGAGAAGGCGCCGGTCTCTGCGGAGATCCATCAGGAGCCGGCAGCGCCGGCGAAAGAGCTGCCGAAGCTGTTCACGGAGGGAGATCTCCTCGCCCGACTGAAGGAGGCGGCGGAAAATGACGGACTCCTCTATGCAGAGAAGGATCTGTTCCATTTCCATATCTCCATGAAGTCGTCCCGTCTGGTCATCCTCGCCGGGAAAAGCGGGATCGGCAAGTCCGGGCTGGTGCGTCTCTACGGGCGTGCGCTGGGGCTTCCCGAGTCGCAGGTGCGTTTCCTGCCGGTCCGTCCGTCATGGATGGATGACGGGGATGTCCTGGGCTATGTGGATATGAAAAATATGGTGTACCGCAGTGCGGATACGGGGCTCGCCGAGCTTCTGATCGATGCGGCGGCGCATCCGGAGAAGCAGTACATCGTCTGCTTCGATGAGATGAATCTGGCGCGTGTGGAGCATTATTTCGCACAGTTCATTTCCGTGCTGGAGAAAGAGGATCATCCGATGATCCGTCTGTACAATCCATCGCTCGCCCCGCGCCTCTACAACAGTGAGAAGTATCCGCCGGAGATCCCGGTGGGGAGGAATGTGCTCTTCACGGGGACGGTGAATGTGGATGAGTCCACCTGCCATTTCTCGGATAAGATCCTCGATCGTGCGAATGTGATCACGCTCAGCCAGTGCCATTTCCGTGACCTGCTGAAGCTTTCGCCGCAAGAGAGAAAGGTGTACAAGGAGATCACGGCCGGGGAGTATGATGATTTCCGCGTGAAGGAGGGCATGGGCCTCAATGATAAGGAGCTCGAGCTGCTGGATGCGCTGAATGATGCCTTCACGAAGAGCGGTATGCCATATGGCATCGGCTTCCGCGTGGCGCAGCAGATGGGACGCTATCTGGAGAATATTCCCGAGGAGGCGGGGATCAGCCGCGGAGAAGGGCTCGATGCCCAGCTCGTGCAGCGCGTCTTCACGAAGCTTCGCGGCTCTGCCGATCAGCTGTCTGCCCTTCTTTCTCTCTCGGACAAAAATACGGCGGAGGGGTTGCTGCCGGCTATCCTTGTACGCTTCAAGGCGCTCTCGGATTTTCAGGGATCACAGGCCGTGCTGAAACGGAAAGCCGGGGAGCTGAAGCTCTATGACTACACCATGTAAGCTGCCCTTCAGTGTGGCACTCGGCAAGCGGGAGGCGATGCGCTCCTTCACCCGCTTTACCACGCACCCGGAGGAGCTCAAGGAGGCGCCGCCTGCGTGGCGCTTCACGGAGAATCAGGATCTCTACCTGCGCTTTGAGGCGCCGATGGATTTCCGCTTCACCATGGACGGGCTCGACATCGTGACGCTTCCCGGCGAGGACCGCTATGACGGAGAGACCTGGGTGCGCCCGCGGCGCGCCTGGGATACGCTCCTCTTCAAGGGAGAGGATTTTCCCTTAGTCCCCGGCTACTATGTCCTGACCGTCACCGGGCGCGGCGAGACGTGGTACAGCCTTCTGGAGATCACGCCCCGCTACATGGGCAAGCAGAGCTGGCAGGATATGGGCGAGGAGCTCTTGGAGGAGATCAAGCATCTGTCCTTCGATTTCATGAAAAAGAGCATCCACATGTCGCGCACGCTGGATATCAATCCCGACCTCCTGCTGCGCTTCTATACCATCAGCGACAATTCCCGCATGGTGCTTCATGTGCTCGGCGAGCTTGCCCGCACGGCGAATGGACGCCTCGTGCGCCGGAAGAAGCCGGCCCGCACCGCCGGCGTCTCTCCGGCGGCATCGCACATCCCGCCCCAGTCCCTGCGCCCTTCGGCCGGGCAGCATCTGCTCTATACGGAGATCACCTACGACGTCGCGGAGAACCGTTTCGCCAAAGCCATCCTGCTTCGCCTCGCGAAGAATCTGCGGGATTTCGTCAGTGAGGTCGATGGCTTCATCGCGCGCCTCGATGCCAGATGTCAGGCGCTCCTGCCGTACACGCAGAATCAGGAGTACAGAAGAGGCGAGGCGGCGCTCGTCAAATTCCGCGACTATCGGAAACAGGCGCTCGCCATCCTTCGAGACATCGAGCGCGTCACCCGCGCGGCATGGTTCGAAGAAGCCGGCAGCCGGATGCCGCCCCTCATCCCGATGACCGTTCTCTGTGATCCGCGCTACTCGCTCCTCTACCACCTCCATCGGCATCTGGAGACGCCTGCCGACAGCTACTCTGTCGCTGATTTTTACCAGTTCCAGTGGAAACGGACGGATAAGCTCTACGAGCTCTGGGGATTTCTCCAATTCATCAAAGCGCTCTCCTCGCTGGGCTGGGAGATGGAGGAGGGCATGTCCGTCATCAGGGAGGACGGCCGCTACCGTCTCTCCTCGCTGGAGTCCGGTGCCGTCATCAGCATGAAGAAGGGCGAAGAGGAGATCCGCCTCACCTACGATGGCATCATCCCCGCTGCGTCTGCCGATACAGACCGCATGACTGCGCCGCTTTATACCAATAATGCCCACCGCCAGCCCGATCTTCGCATGGACTGCTATAGAGGGGAGATGTACTGCGGCTCTCTGGTCGTCGACTTCAAGTACCGTGACATGCTCTTCCTATGGAACGATGAAAACCGCGGCGAGGGCCTGCGCCGCCAGTTCAACGGCTACCGCGATATGAATACAAAATTCTACCGGGACATGGATGAGGCCAGCTCCCTCCGCGACAGCCGGCCCGTCAAGGAGGTCTGGGCAGTCTTTCCAAGGGAGGTCCCCGGCAGCAGCGATGAGGACTACAGCCTGAGATTCATCCCCCTATCACCGGGCTGTGAAAGCCGCCTCCCCCAGCTTCTGGAGGACTATCTGAGATCATTGGGGCTGGGCGGCGACTAGTGGCTGGTGACTGGTAACTAGGGATGAGTAGCTAGGGATTAGGTTTGCGATACGAGAAAACCGCTAGTTTCAAATCTCCGCGGCGCTTCCCTGTTTTTATGCGCCGCACCACCACTTCTCATTTCTCATTTCTAGTTTCTCATTCAATCGAGGCTTTCAAACGTAATCAAGGGGCGAGCCGCCCCCCAGGGCTAACCCTGAACCCTGAACCCTTTGAATCCCGTAGTTTGAAAGCAGGGATGAGTGGTTTCGAGTGGCTGGTGACTGCTTACCACCTTCGGGCATCGCCGTTTACAAAAATCGGCGCAAAGCGCCGCACCTCTTAGCCTTCCCCCTTGGGGAAGGGGGACCGCGTCAGCGGTGGATAGGGTGCTTTCGTAAACAGCTCACTTGTG
>JAIJLI010000200.1 GCA_022722495.1 Dialister sp.
TTCCATAGAATTTACATGATTTTCAAATATAAGATAGAATTTTAGGTTCGGTTTAGTGAAAAGTGAAGTCTGTTGGCAGTGATGCCAGCAGACTTCTTGCGTTTATTTGCAGTGTGAGTTACTTTTTTCGTTCTTGAGATACCCACGCTTCACAGCGTTGTCTAAAATAGTAATTTATATTCTAAATAAAGAAAATCTATTACTTTAAGTCATATTTACTTAAAACTAGGTTCTTGATATTCCTAGCTGCCATAACACCCATATTTTGCGTTATTGCAGTCAGGAAAAATATAATCCCCTGCCAACTTTCACAAGCTGGCAGGGGCTAATTATAAGTAAAAGATGTAAGCTTATCGTACCACTGTACTAAGCTTTAATTAAAACTATTAAAATTATCATGCAGATTAAACCCTTTAACCTGCATCCTTAAGAATGAAGGGGGCATATTCACATACACCCTCAATCAACATTATATATTTTTTAGGAGTATTTCCGCATCAATCGAACTTAAGACCAAAATACCTAACTATTAGCATTCGTATAGTCAGCATTTATTCTTTCACTGGACATACAGAGTTTCCGTAATGCCTACCGGTATAGTTCAGCTTTCTAACCTCATTTTTGCGGAACCACAGGAAATATGGATATGATGGTGTACAAAAATCAGCAGTTCTATAATATCCCACAATATTAACATTTTTCAGTTTTATACCATTGTCATCTCTATCATAAACTCCTGCAGCTTTGAACATTACAGTTTTGGTCTTTGAAGCGTCCGTATAAAAAAGCTTTTCAGCAAAGTTACTGTTCCAGATACTGTTTTCCTGTGATAATCCAGTAAAGGCATCGCTCTCAGGTATCTTAAAACCTACCGGACACGGATCGTAGATAGTCTTTACCACTGGCGCATTTATACCTATTCTACCATTGTTGATACTCCAAAGGTTAAAATACTTATTCTCGTTTGACAAAGCGAACGTATTTGGATTGAGTATGCAATTCTTGATGAGATTATCTTCAGAGCCGAGATTCTTCACTATTGGATATGCTTCAGAAGAGACTCCATCCTTGTCATACCATGTTCTGACTGTACTGTTTTGTCCATTAGAAGGTTGGAACGGGTCTTTTCTGCCATATTGATAGTAAGGACTGTAGCCTGGTTGGAATCTGGCGGGAAGCTGTCTTACTTTCATTATCTTGCTTTCTCCTCCTGCCGTAAACTTCACCAGACAGCTACGTTCGTAATAATCGTATATACCTAAGCTGCACCAACCGAGATTCAGTGGCGAGACATAGAATTTCTTGCCTTTTTCATTGGTTATCTCTGTGGTCTTGTTAAGGTCATCGGGAGTTACCCATATATGCCACGACCATAGAATCGTACCTTCGGGGCGCTTGATGGCTATAACAGCATTGCCCTGCTGAATAGTGTTTTTACCTACCTTAAACGAAACGTAACCGCCATTCACACCATTATCAACATATCGTACGTCAGTTATCAGATCCTTTGCGTCCTGCCATACCAGCTCTGCACTCTTGATGTTGCAGTTGGCGTTGTTGGTGATATATGGGTCGGTAATCGGTCCGAAATGGTTGTAGAGGGTCTTCAGCACAGTTCCTGTTGCTGTGGTCTTGTACGCCGAAGTGTTGGTCATTCCATTCTTGATGGCATTGCCATATACCATTGGGAAAGAGTAATAGCCTGGTGCATCCACTACATAGCAGTTGGCTGTGTTCTCTATCTTTTTACCACCATTGGTCTGGTTGGCAAGGTTGTACGGAGCGGCAGAACTACCCTTTGGCGTAGCATCCTTCAGGGCTTGATTTTGCGGATTGCTAACTACAGGAGTCTGTGCTGCGACAGTAGCGTTATACGACTTTTGTGCACCTCCAGAGCCTGATGTCACGAAGCTTGTCAACCAGCTTGGTTTTATATCAGTCCAATTTACACCACCGTCTGTTGAGAATTGTGTAGTCCAAGGAGCAGCTGCTATAGTCCCCTTACCATTCTTTCGGGTGCTTGTTACCCAATATAGATTTGTACCTCCATCATAATGGAAATCATTGGTTCCTGTAACATCGAGTGTATATACCCAATTTATAGAGCTGGTGGAAATCTTATAGTTCACGGTCTTGCCCATCGGCCATACCTGTCCTCCGATTTTAGCTGTCAGCGTATATTCATTATTCTCTTCATCCACAAACACCACCTCAAGCACGGCATTACTTGACTGCTTCTGCGGAATCATCATAAAGGTTTGTGCATCATTTGTGATGGCTTCGCCCGGAGTTCCCGTAACGCTTTGGTTCAGAGTTTGAGTGTATGTCTTAAGTTCGTTAAAGCGATACCATGGTTCGCTACCCGTCTGTGAAGACATAAAGTATCTTGCACGACTCTCTATGTTTTTCAGACTTATGCTCTTCACCACACCCTTCTTCATGTCTTCACCACATACAAAGCGTACGGCGGTAAGGGCATGATTGAATGTAAGCGGTAAGGTGCTGTAGGCATTGCTTTTCACCTCGCCACTCTGAGCTACGAGCAGGTCTTTCTGGCCTGCAACGTCGCTCGGAATGGTGATGTCGATACGTGGCGAGCCTATCTGGTTCTTTTCCGAAAACTTATAGTTAGCATTGCCCTTCGGCGCATAGGCAAAGAATTTCATGTTGCTTGCTCCGCCCGGCCAGTAATACGTCTGGTCGAGATTGTAGGTTTCGCCTGCATTTGTTGCGGTAAGGTCGTAGAAGTAGAGAGGCATAAGCTCTTTCCCGTCCCACGTATTGTATAAGTATGCCGACACGCCGAAGCTCTCATACATCGTGCTGGCCTTTATGGGAACGGCACGTGTTATGGCTTCATTGCCATTGCTTGATGTCGTAGCAATGCTGTCGGTGTAATATGTATGCAGATAGAGAGGTTTCACGTATCCCTCCACTGCCGTTACCATGCTTTGCGGAACATCAGGAGAGGAAGCAGAACGCGTAGGCTGATTCCAAGACGAACTGACAGTTGGCGTGAATGTCATCTGTCTTGAAGACGCTGATGATGACAAATCGTCTGCGCACGAGCACAACAGTATACAGCCCGAAAACAGCGCAAAAAGCAGGAAGCGCAAACGTGCGCCCCTGCTTGAATGTAATGTATGATGTTGTCTTTTCATATCGTTATTTCTCCCTGACTGGTCTAACAGTCCTACCTTCGGTACGGGTTCCTATATCGTATGTAGTAATAATGTCCTTATAGAAATTAAAAGCTCCAGCTAATGATTCGGGTGTAGTAACATATGGATTCTTGCCCAAACCAGCAAACCAATATCCACCCATTTTACCAATATCCTCATCTACATCAAATTTGCTCCACCATCGGTATCCGCAAGCAGGGAAGAAGACGGTTTCTCCCGACGCATTATGTTCGCCGACAGCAGGCATCCTATTGCAATAGAACTCCCAGCCATGCTTTTCATCATATATGTCTCTCGACTTATATGACGTGTTATACTTGCTGAAATCTCTTTCGCCATAAGTGTCGTCAAATTTAAATCCGGTGAACGCGCTGTTAGCCGGCATGCAATAGCCTACGGGCGACGGGTCGTAAACGGTCTTTACCACATTTTCGTCACTCTCAAAGATGCCTCCTATATTGGAACTCCAGAGATTGTAATAAGTCTTGTTGCACCAGTCTGAAGTTCCTCCATAGTAGTAATGGTAAGGCTCCTGAATGGATTCGCCGATAGAAATCCGTGATGTCCAAGTCTTCTTTTCCAGTTCGCCTTGATACTTGTCCGAATAGTACTTCTTGTTCACGGGCTTACCAGTTGTATAGTCTATTGGAAGTATCGGGTCTTTGCGTCCCCACTGATAGTAAGTACAGTTGCCTGGAATTACATAGGTATGAGCCAGCTGCTTCAGATTTACCACCTTTGTCGCGCCGGTTCTTTCCTGTGTGAATCTTACCTTTACGTCGCGCTGGTCGTATTGCCATGCTACGCCGTCGCACCATCCAATATTCACGGGCATAACGGTGTACTTCACATTATTGTTGTTGGTAATCACCTTGTCGTCCTCGCCCAACTTATAGTCAGTAACCCAGATGTGCCAGCTCCACAGTATGGTAGGCCTATTCTTATGATTGTCGGTGATGGCTATAAGTGCATTGCCTTGATGCATTTTGTTTTGATTGATTTTGAACTGCAGATAGAAACCGTTTTGCTTGCTCCCCGTCAGTTGCAGATCGCTAAGCAATCCCTCTACGTCCTGCCATACAATCTCGCATTTCTGTTCGTTGCCGTAAGCGTTGGCACGGTCAATCCATGGGTCGGTTATGGCGGTGTCGTCATACTTAACAAATTGGCTTAACCAACGACTTCCTGATTTTGTTGATGTAAATGCGCTCTTGTTTGTCGCTCCGTTCTTGATGGCATTGCCGTACACACACGGCAGCTTATATGTGCCAGGTGCGTTGATGACGTAGCAGTTGGCGGTGTTCATCTTTGTCTTGCCACCTTTGGTAGATAGGTCGTACACTCCGCTTATCGGCTTAACCTTTTTCAGTGCATCGTTGTGCGGATCAATTACGCGGTATTGCTGAGGCTCGGCAGTTGCATTGAATGTTTCGTTTTCTCCGCCATTGCCACTGGTGTTGAATGATGTAATCCACGACGGACGTGTGATAACATCGTAACCG
>JAIJLI010000201.1 GCA_022722495.1 Dialister sp.
ATAAACAGATAAGGAGTTATGGCAGACAACAGTAGCATATTATCCGACTTCGGCATCAACATCTTGGAAGAAGAAATTGATGACGTGATTTTCCAGACCAACGAGTTTCTGTGCGACGCTACTTTTACAGGCTCAAACGGACCTTTTTGGTGGTTACTGGTGGTTGCCGTTACCAATCCTCCAAAATACAGTTTTAACCGTTGTAAATCAGCCACTTGCAAATTCTTATCTCGTGATACAAGATCAGCGAGGGACAAAAACGGGACAAAACCACGGAAAAATAAAGTCAAGAACACTTCGCCCGAAATATCCCTTGTGGAATACCTCTGTTTCGTTTGCAAAGGTACAAATTTGTCCCTTGAAAAACGAGGGGAAATCCCTATTTCTCTCATTCACAACTCATTTTCCTACCATTGTACCCCAAATGTGGTTATTGCAAACGGTTTTGACCTCAAACGGCTTGGTTTGCGAAAATTGGGTGTTAAATTTTGTTTTGCGCTCTGTTGGACATTTTCAAAAACGAGAACTGGCAATAGAACCAAAGATTTGCCACCCTTATTGTCCAATCCTTGGTCTTGTGAATGTTTGAACGATAGACATTTGAAGATGCTGAATTTCAAGTGAGTGTCCGACCAATCTACCACATTGCAGCATGGTAAAATAGAACCAAAGAATTGAAAATCAGCACTTTTAATAAACCATAACGGCTGCTTGAATATCATTGGCAACAATATACCTTTGCAGCCGAAATCGATAACGAAATAAACAAAATATCAGATTTATGACAGAAAAGAACGCATTAAAGATGAACCTCGACCATGAGCGCAAGATAGTGGAGCTTCAGTCGAGAGTGAACAAGTTGGAGAACCTTTGCTATATGACAAAGGAAGTGTTAAACCTTGAAGAGGCTTCCGCCTTTCTCGGCATTGCCAAGAGTACACTCTACAAGATGACGCATCTTAACCAGTTGCCGTACTTCAAGCCTGCTGGCAAGCTCATCTTCTTTGAGAAGAAAGCCTTGCTTGACTGGGTACGAGGAGCAAGAGCCATGTCGGAGGAGGAGATAAGACTGGAGGCTGCAAACCGTCTGAATGAAATGAACAATAGACCATAGCATCATGACGAAAGATGAACTTGTAAGCAGTCTGCAAAAACGTGACCCTCTGTTGGCTAATGCGGTCAGCAATATGGTAGACTACATTTCCGACCGCTTTCCTGCTGCTTACCCAAGCAAGGAACAGACGGAAGCTGTCAATACATATCTTCATTCGGTCTATGCTGACGGTGACGGAACCATGTCTGAAAGAAACTGTGAGCATCGAAGAATTGCATCACAGAAAATTACCATCAATGCCATACAAGTGCTTGACAGTCCCCAACTTGACCGACTGCAACGTATGCTTGACCATATCGCATACGACAAGGAGTATTATATGCCAGAGAGAGGCTTCGGCATGAGGCGATAGTTTCTCTTTTGACGGCAGAGAGTTTTCCGCATAACAGTATGAACAGATTTACACAACAAAAATAAAACAACGATGAACAGTAATATTTTCAACAGCATTATCCTGAGTAATGAACAAGTGAACTATCTGATGGGTGGCACGGCTGGCATCAACCGCCTTTCATGCCTTTATCAACTCATTCAGATTGTGACACGACAGATTGAAACCTCGAATGAGGTTGGGGAATCCACAACCGCATTATGGGAGGTGAACATGTCAGAGGTGGCTCTATCCAAACTATGGAAGTGTGACCGAAAAACTGTCTCCAAGATGCTTGACCACATGAACAAATTGGGCATCCTTTCTTCTGTACAGACAAGACGAGGAAGTGTTCACACATTGCTATGTATTTCTGCATGGATTGTTGACGGCAAGAAATATGTCAATCCTCACTATGTTCCCATCAACCAAAGAGACTGTTCCGGCAAGTCTAATACTATGACTTCCACAACCGCCTTCCCCAACAAGGAGGATCCGCCCATCAAAAATGGCGGTACTTCTCCAACACAACTTGCCAACAGTTCCTTTTCTTCCCTAACTTCAGGAAATGGCAATAATGGAGAGGAGGAAGATGTTCCACCGCCAAGCGTCTCTGACATGGAACTGGAGGCAGAAGCCAGAAGGCAATTCTTCAAAGAACAGATGGAAGCGGAGGACGCTCCACAATTGCTGTTGCTTGGGTAATTTGCGAACCGTTATACAACAAGTCTGTGAACATGTGCAACCACAGTGCGTAGCGTGCTTGTGCGTAAACTCTGATAGCAGTGCTATGCAAGAAATACCAATGTCATACAAACGCACTTCGTTTGTCCGTATGCCAATGGACTTCTTGAACGCTCGCAAGCTCGCATTTGGTTGCACACTTTTATGAAGCAATACTTGGTATGAATAAGAAAATTATAGATAAGGAGGCACCGAAATACACGAGCCGCCTGATAGTAAGGCTGACACCGCAACTCCATAAGGAGATAGCGGAATATGCTGCTCTTTGCGGACTGACCACAAGCGCATACGCACGCAAGCGGTTGGAGGGCAAATATCCCAAACAACGCTTGACAGACAAAGAAATGGAGGCTTTGAACAGCCTTTCGGATGCCAGGGGCGATATACAGAAATTATTCGGCTTCCTCAAAGGTCGTCCGCTTACGGAACGTGAGAACATTCTCCGTAGCGAAATCTTCATGAAACGATGGAGAACAAGCGCAGAGGTGATCTTGAACCGCATGATCGAGATAGAGAAATACTTAACACAATAGAACATACGACATATATGATAGCAAAAGCAAAGGTAATAAGTCATGGCGCAAATGCCATACGTTACTCAGTAGATAAGGACAAGGCGGAGATTGTAAAGACCAATCTCTTGCCCGATGATATTTCCCCAACGGCAATGTGGGCAAGAATGCTTGCCTTGCAGAAGAAGTTTGAGGACAAGTTGAACCGTTATCATCCGCTCAAACGGAACATGATACGCATTGAGGTTTCCCCAACCTCGGAGGAAACGCAAGGTTGGACGATAGAGGACTGGCAGAGGTTGGCGGATGACTTTATCCGTGAGTTTGATGCTGTTGACCTTTCAGCCAAGTCGAAGCGCAAGAGTGCAAAGGCAACCAACCTCAAAGACAGCCAATATGTAGTTGCACTCCATCATGACAGCAAGAGTGGCATTATGCACCTTCACATTGATGCGAACCGCATAGACATGAGGGGCAACGTGAATGATGCCCATTATATCTACGAGAGAGCGATGGCTGCTGCCGCCAAGGTTGGGCAACAGCGTGGTTGGAAAGATGCACAAGAGGTGAGCCGCCAAAATAAGGAAGCGATAACCAATGATTGTCTTTCCGTTTTGGCTAAGATGCCGTACTTTGATTGGGGACTATACACAAAATGCCTCACACAAATGGGATATGATGTCAAACTGCAATCCGATAGCAAAGGACAAGTGCGTGGTTATGCCATCAAGCGTGGTAACTCCATTTATAAGTCCTCGGAACTTGGCAAAGGTCGTTGTCTGATGCCCTCAAAGATTGAATACACTTGGGCAAAACTGTATCATCAAGAATTGGAGAAACCAGTTTCAACTCCAACAAAGAATACCCAACAGCCAAAGATTATGACTGTACCCAAACCCATGTCTACTGCGGACAACACTCCAAAGATACGTCACTTCGACTTTTCTACTGACGAGTTTCATCATTATCCTGTTGATATTGCTCAGAATTGTCTGGATATCATCGACAAGAATATAGCTTTGGATGCCGACAATGTGTTTGCCAAGATTGGTGATGTGCAAAAGACCGCCATCCTTCTCTTTGCTGAATACATTGATGCAGCCACAACCATTGCCGCCCAGTCTGGCGGTGGCGGAGGTGGGGCTACCTCTGGTTGGGGACGTGACAAGGACGAGGATGAACTGTCTTGGGCGCATCGTTGCGCTATGATGGCTAATCGACTGTGCAGACCTCGCAAGAAGCAAGGATATGGCAGATAACCGAATGTTCAACCAACAGCATTGAAACTATGCCAATAGGTAAAAGTAAAATCTCGGATATGGATTTCGGATCTTTCGAGAATATGATTGACAAGAATATCGAAACAGACAAGGCATCGGACAAGTTTGACCAACAGCTTCAAGCCTACAAGGATGCTGGCAATAGCTTGACTTTGGCAAAAAGTGGCGTTGAAATGGCTACTGCTTCCATGCATGAAGCAAAAGATAAATTAAGTGAAGCCTCAGATAAAGCGAATACTGTCACCAAAGCTATTGAAGCCTACATTGGCAAAGTAAAAGACATAACTGTCAAAGCTAAGGTTGATGATGCCGATATGGAACAGGCAATCAACAACAGGAAGAAACTCATTGAAAACGAGTCTAAACTTCTTGAAGACCACCGAAAGGCGAATAAGGACATCCTCACTCGCCATTTCTATGACATGTCTAATATGATGTCAAGGAATGAAGGTGTGTGGTTGTCGAATTGTTGGGTAAAGACTTTGCTTTGTATATTCTTGCCGTGTTTCCTTTATACGGTCATTTCGATTGTATATTTTGTTGCATCATACATAGACAAGTAAGCTGAGGATGGGAAGAATTATACTCTGCAAAGGAAAGGATAGAAATGTAAATAAACCGTGTCTAACTATAACTTTTATAGC
>JAIJLI010000202.1 GCA_022722495.1 Dialister sp.
CATCGGACTATTCAACATAGCACGCTATACCGCTAGCATGCCCCTATTGCCTTCGGCACTTCCCCCGAAGGGGGAAGCAAGACGTTACGTAGCTAACAATTTCCTTAACTTAATAGCATTACTCATGCAGGGAAGGTTTAGACGGTGCGACGCTCCGCGTCGATTTTTTATAAAGAGCGATGCCCGAAAGTGGTATTTAAGTCCCTAGCTGCCAGTCACTCGTCACCCATTTCTTCCCCGATCTCCTTGAACAGGGCGATCCAGTCCTTTGCCTCGTCCTTTTTCACGATCTGGATCGCCATGCCGGCGTGGACGAGGACGTAGTCACCGAGCTTTGCGGGCACCATGGAGAGGTTCACGCGGACCTCGGAGCCGGAGAAATCGACCATGCCATGCGTGCCTTCGATGGAGACGACGCGGCCGGGATATGCTACACACATAGGGATGCTCCTTTCGGGGAATAGAGGGCTTTATTTCTGATTCTTCATGAGATAGAACCATGCCTGTCCGAGCGCGATGCCGCCATCGCCCGGCGGGACTTTTTCATTGGTATACACAGAAAAGCCGCGCTTTTGCAGCGCTTCCCGCGCACGGGCGAGGAGAAGCTGATTCGAAAAACAGCCGCCGGAAAGAAGGATGCGCGGCAGGCCGAAGTGCTCCGCCGAGGAGAGGATCATCTCGGCGATGGCCTCGTGAAAGGCAAGCGCCTTTTCTTCTATTGTACCATGGGACGCCAGCAGCGAGGCAAGGAGCGTGCGTCCGTCCCAGAGAAGACGGCCATCCTGCTCTTTCCCTTCCCAGAAAATCTTCGGAGCGTGCGCGGCTGCCATCGCGGCCGCTTCCAGCGCCATGGGACACTCACCTTTGAAATGATTCTCCTCGCCAAGCCCCAGCAGCGCCGCCGCCGCATCGAAGAGACGGCCCATGGAGGAGCTTTTTATCGTACTCACGTGATGAGAAAGTGCGGCGCGGATGAGAGGCGCGCGCGGATCCTTCGACGGAAGGCCCGCTGCTGTCAGATAAGAGAGCGCACTCTTCCACGCCTGTTTCATGGAGGCATCGCCACCGATCATGGAAACCGGAGCAAGGTGTCCCACGCGCTGCATGGACGTCCCCTCGCAGAGAAGGATCTCGCCGCCCCAGACGGTGCCGTCCTCCCCATAGCCTGTGCCGTCAAAGACAAAGGCAAGGGACTTTCCTTGCAGATGATGCTCCGCCATGACAGAGAGCGCATGGGCGTGATGATGCTGGACGGTATAAAAGGGAATCCCCCGCTCTCTGGCTGTTTTTTCTCCCAAAAGGCGGGACAGGTAGGCAGGATGCAGATCCGAGATGACCGCTTGCGGCGAAAGCCCCAAGAGCTTTTCCCAGTCCTGCTCTGTTTCCAGAAAAAACGCCTGCGAGCGTTCATTCAGGATGTCGCATGGCACCTCGGCGGGATACAGCGAGCCGCCGCCCGCGAGGGCAAAGCCCGGCGCCATGTCCGCCCCTGTCGCAAGGGCCATGCCGGATGGCGCGTCTCTCACCACAGGTTCCGGGAGAAATCCGCGCGTCCTTCGAAGGATCTGCACTTCCCTTCCCTGCAGCTGCATGACGCTGTCATCGGCAGGGCGCAGGATCTCCCTGTCATAGAAGAAAAGCCCTGCGATGTCTTCCTCTGCTTCGTAGTACGCCAGCGCCTCCTCGTCCCGGAAGATCATCGGCTCGCCGCTTTGGTTCGCACTCGTGACGATGAGCGGCACATCGACGCCCTCCGCCAGTCGGCTGTAGAATCCGGTCGAAGGAAGGCAAAGTCCCAGACGCGGCACGCGAGATGCCACGGCAGGAAGAACCTTCCGTCTCGGCGAGGCAAGCAGGATCGGGCGCACCGGCGAGGTGAGCATTTCGACCTCTTTCTCCGAAAGCATCGCCCACGCCTTCGCCATGTCGATGTCTTTCATCATCAGCGCGAACGGCTTCCCGCTGCGGTGCTTCATGCGGCGAAGACAGCCCACCGTCTCTTTCCTGTCCCCGCGGCAGACGAGCTGGTAGCCGCCCATGGCCTTCACCAGAAGGATCGCGCCCTCTTTCGCAAGACGGATCGCTTCTGCCATAGCCTCCTCTTTTTCAAACCGTCTCTCCCTCGTCCATCCCTTCAGCTGCGGGCCGCAGTGTACGCATGCGATGCTTTCCGCATGACAGCGGCGGTCAGAAAGGCTTTGGTACTCTTTCTCGCAGTCCTTGCAGAGAGGAAAATCCTTCATCGCCGTCCGCTCGCGGTCATAGGGAAGCGCCTCGATCATCGTATAGCGCGGCCCACAGGCGGTGCAGGACGTGTAGGGGTAGCCATAGTGATGGTCCTTGGGATCTTTCATATCTGTCTGGCAGTCTTCGCAGATGCCAAGATCCGCCGGAAAGAGCGGTGCGCGCGCCGCGCCGCCGCTTACGACCGCACGGAAATCGGGCAAAGGCGCATGGGCGATCTCCTCCACACGCATTTCCGCGACCTCCACAGGCGGCCTTGCCGCCCGTATATCCTCCATGAAAGAAAGGAGAGCCTCGCGGCTCCCCTGTGCAATGATGGTGACGACGCCGCCTTCATTCCTGACGGTGCCTGTGATATGATGCGCCCCTGCCAGACGGCAAATGAGCGGACGGAAGCCCACGCCCTGCACACGGCCAAGGGCAGTGATGCGATAGATCAGCATGGCAGGCTCCTTTCAGAAATAAAAGATTCACGGGTTCTATGGGTTCTATGGGTTCTATGGGGAAGGTGGCGGCTTCGCCGCAAATATATAGGGGGGCGATGCCCGAAGGCCTGCGGATAACAGGTTTCCCGTTTAGAGTTTCCAAACATCGCCCGCCTGACCGCAAATGACAAAGATTTCTCGCTGCGCTCGAAATGACGATACGAGAGTCATATTTTCTAATCCAGGCACTAGTATTGCGTTTTCTAAATAACTGGCATTTAACTCAACTCCCAAATCAAGTGAGGAGTTAGGAGTGAAGGTACGGCGCATAAAAATAGGAAACGCCGCGGAATTTTATATAAGGAGGGGTATTGGGGCACTATATGAATGGTGTGCCCCTTCCAGCACTTCTCACTAAGTCCAGAAGTTAACAAATCGCTATACCAGCTACCAGTCACTAGTCCCCAGTCACTAGTCACTCATCCCTGCCTTCTCGCAGATCCACTTCGCGGCCTCTTCATACCCTTCTCCGGTCTTTCCGCTGACCTTGAAGACGGGCGCATTCTTATTCAGATGGCGGATGCCTTTCATGAAGAACTCTTCATCGAAGTCCAGATAGGGCATGAGGT
This sequence comes from Dialister sp., assembly GCA_022722495.1. Lineage (GTDB taxonomy): Bacteria > Bacillota > Negativicutes > Veillonellales > Dialisteraceae > Dialister. The sequence goes on from JAIJLI010000202.1 coordinate 3,299, forward strand.
CGATCTTGTTCAAGAGGATTATATCTGCTTTTTCAAAAGCGAGCGGATACTTGTACGGCTTGTCGCTGCCGTCTGCCACGCTGACGATGAGGAGCTTCATGTGCTCGCCGATATCCAGCTCGGCAGGGCAGACGAGATTTCCGACATTTTCGATGAAGAGGATGCCCGGCGCATCGAAATCCATGGTGTGTACCGCGTTATGCACGAGCGGTGCATCCAGATGGCAGGCTCCGAAGGTATTGATCTGCGCCGCCTTCACATGCTGCTTTCTGAGGCGCTCGGTATCGATGTCAGACTCAATATCACCCTCGATGACATAGACCCTTCGCGCGATGTACTTCATGAGCTGCTCGAGCGAGGTGGTCTTGCCCGTCCCCGGTGCGCCCATGACATTCACGGCGAAAATATTCCGCTCCGTCAGGTAATGTCTGACATGCTCGGCAATGTGATTGTTATGGGCGTAGATATTCTCCATCACGCCAGCTTTGACCATATGCATGGTGATTCTCCTTGTTTATTTGACCTCTAAATCTACACTTTCTATATAGAACTCCTTCCCGATCTCTGTCGGAGAGCCATCGCCGCCGCAACGGGGACAGGTGAAAGAGAAGCGCTTCCGTTCAAAAAGAGCGCCGCATCGGTCGCAGCGCATCTTCGGCTTGATATCCCGGATCGTCAGCCGCGCGCCCTCGCAAAGGGTGCCTTCGGAAATCACGTCAAAGTACATCTGGATGGACTCTCCGATGAATCCCGAGTCTTCTCCCACGACGAGATGGATCGCTTTCACAAGACCGCCCTTTTCACGGGCGGTCTTTTCTGCGATGCGGACGATCTCCAGTGTCACCGGGTACTCATGCATGGGGCTCATCCTTCTTTACAGGTGGACGCGGACGGGCGGGCCGCACCGGTGCCTTTCCGGTGAGCGTCAGCACGAGGGCTTTGTCCTCGCCTTCCTCCCACTCTTCCTTCATCGCAAGGCACTTCGCCGGACAGTTCTCTGCGCATACGCCGCACGCCACGCATTTCTCGCGGTCGATCGTCCACTTCCGTGTCTTTCGGTCGATCGTGATCGCCTGCATCGGGCAGCTGTGTTCGCAGCGTCCACAGAAGAGGCATTTCTCGATGTCATTCTTCACATGATGCGGATTCTCCGACTGCGGCACGTTCTTTGCCGGTTCCGGGGCAGGGACTGCTTTCGGTGCTTCTGCCTTCGGTGGTTCTGCGGCAGGCTTTGCAGCTTCCGCTGGTTTTGCCGCCGGACGAGCGGGACGCACAGGAGCCTTTCCGGTGAGCGTCAGCACGAGGGCTTTGTCCTCGCCTT
>JAIJLI010000203.1 GCA_022722495.1 Dialister sp.
TGTTGGAATATCGATAGCATCGGACTATTCAACATAGCACGCTATACCGCTAGCATGCCCCTATTGCCTTCGGCACTTCCCCCGAAGGGGGAAGCAAGAGGTTACATAGCTAACGATTTCCAGAACTTAATAGCATTACTCGATGGTATGTCTTTTGCCTTTTATGAAAGAGGGGCAAGGGGCGACGTTCCTGCGGGGAGGAAAATGATAATAATGCGCAGCAAGGTCTTGCTCTGGGGAAATACAGAGACTCTCAAAGGCGGGAAGCCTGTGGACCTGTCTTTCCTTCGGAGCCTGCTGCACCTATGTGGATGTATCCGATGAAATCGCCATTTCTGATTTCAAACTTATATTTCGGTAAGGGGGATCCTATGCCCAATCGGTTTAAAAAGTCAATGAAGCATCTGGCAGCGGCTGTCTGCCTCACGCTTTCCTGCGTGATGCCCTGTGCAGCGCAGGAATTTCTTCCTGTATCAGAAGTGCAGGAGGGTATGCATGGCTATGCCAAGACAGTCGTTCATGGTACGAAGATTGAAACCTTCGATGTCGACGTGTTGGGGATTATGAAAGGCAAGGGCGCGACCGGCGGAGATCTGGTGCTAGTGAAAGTATCCGGGCCCCTGATCGATCAGACAGAAGGCATCGCGCAGGGGATGAGCGGCAGTCCGGTCTATATCGATGGGAAACTGCTGGGAGCAGTGGCGTATGGATTTCCACAGTCCGGCGGGCGCATCGGCATGGTGACGCCGATCGGTGACATGCTGAAACTCTGGACCATCGATGACGGAAAGGACACGGGTCTCACCCCGCCATCCTCCAAAGGGCTGATCCCGCTTACGACGCCTCTCATGGCGAGTGGATACACCCCGGAGGCAATGGATTTCCTCACAGGGAAAATGCAGGATTTCCACATGGTGCCATTTGCTTCCGCTTCTGCTTCGCAGGATGATGTGCCGCAGCCGCTTGAACCAGGAAGTGCCGTCTCGGCAACCATGGTGACAGGCGATCTTAAACTCGGCGCTGTCGGGACGGTCACCTATGTCGACGGAAATCGCATGGTGGCTTTCGGGCATCCTTTCATGGATCGCGGAAATACCGATTACTTTATGCACAATTCCTATATCTTCACCGTCATCCCGAGCAAGAATATCCCCTTCAAGCTGGGGTCCGTCGGTGCGGAGATCGGCACGGTCAACCAGGACCGGGGAGCCGGTATCGGCGGAATAATGGGGAAGCTTCCGCACGCTGTCGCGCTTCATGCGTCCGTGACCGATGAAGATACGAAGAAGAAGGAAGATCTCCATGTACGCATGATCCCGAGTGAAGCGCTGCTACCGACTTTATCCGTCACTTCGGTGTACCATGCGATCAGCAATGCCATGGATCGCAAAGGACAGGGGACGGTCGATTTCACCTATACGCTTTACCCGGAGGATATGAAGCAGAAGCCTTTCACCCGAAGCAATATGTACTGGTCGTCCAAAGACATTGCGGAGCGAAGCGTAGATGAGCTCTACAATGTGGTACGGCTTCTCGAGCAGAACCGTTTTGAAAAATATCCTCTCCGCAGCATTATGGTCGACATGCATGTGACGAGTGAACGAAAGACCGCGCAGCTTCTCGATGCCTCGGCGTCTCCGATCATCGTGAGCCCGGGCGATACCATCTATGTACGCGCGCGTCTTTCTCCCTACAGGGGAGAAGTCTTCTATAAGGACCTGACATTCACCGTGCCGAAAGATCAGCCGTACGGAGATATGATCCTCGAAGTCCGCGGCGGCGGTGTCGTGCCGCTCCCTTACCTCATCCAGCAGCAGAAGTTCAATCTGACGGATGAGATCTTAGACCGCATCCGCACGTACAAGGATTTCAATGACCTGCACAGCCGATTGATGAAGGAAGACCGGAACAATCAGGTCGTCGTGGAGATCCTGGATCCGGAGGTCAGCATGATCTCCAAAGGTGAAAACGGCGGAAAAAAGGCAGAAATACAGGAGAAAAAGGCACCGGAAAATCCAGACTATCTGAAGAATAAAGACGGGCTCAAAGAAGACGGAGAAAAAGAGACTCCAAAGAGCGCCGTCGATACGGACTATGTCATCTATGGTGACGGACAATTCACCTTCAAAGTTCTGCCGCAAGCGGAACGCGATAAAGCCCTGAAGAAGCTCGCAAAGAACAAACAGCAGGCCACCATCGAGATGAGCAATAAGGAAAAAGAAACGCTGGAAAAGAAGGGCGAGAAATCCGCAGATGATGAAAAGCCGGCAGAAAAAGCATCGGTGATGATAGCGTTGTAGCAAGTCGTGACAAGGAATTGGCAGACTTGTGACTGATATCTGCTCTCTGATATTTCCCATATATTCACAGCGAAGCCGCTGGTACTATTTTCCACAGAAAGGAGGCCCATCCCATGTCGTCATTCTTAGAAACGCTTGGCCGCTATACCATCGGCATCTTTCATCAGCTGGGAGCAGTGATTCTGCTCCTTATGGCGGCGGTGAAAGAGATCGGCGCATTCCGCGGGCGGGAGATGATGAAGCAGTGCCTGGCATTGGGAGTGCTGTCCTTTCCCATCGTGGCATTGACACTGCTCTTTACCGGCATGGTGCTTTCCGTACAGATCGCGGGCGAGCTCACAAAGTATGGCGCAGACTTCACCGTCGGTGCGATCGTAGCCATCGGCATGGGGCGTGAACTAGGACCGGTGCTCTGCGGTGTCGTCCTTGCAGGCCGCGTCGGGGCAGCTATCACGGCTGAGATCGGTACGATGCGGGTGACCGAGCAGATCGATGCGCTAAGGTGCCTTGCGGTGAGTCCTGTGGGGTATCTCGTAGTGCCGCGGCTCGTCGCCTGCATGACGATGCTGCCGCTTCTGACGGTCTTTGGTGTCACCATCGGCGTTGGCGGCGGGATGATCGTCGCTTCGCTCACGCATGGCGTCTCCTCCTATACCTTCATGCACTCCATCCACGTGTACTGCGTCCCTTCTGACCTGTACATCGGCGTTTTCAAGTCGGTCATTTTCGGTATGATCGTCGCGCTTGTCGGCTGTGACCGCGGGATGACCTGTACGGCAGGGGCAGAAGGTGTCGGCAAGGCGACCACCCAGTCCGTAGTATATTCGATTATTATGCTTTTTGCGGCGAATTACCTGCTCTCGTCCATTCTGTTTTGAGGCGTCCTATGATTGATATCAGGCATGTATACCAGACTTTTGGCGATCGTCATATCTTGAAAGATGTCAGTCTTTCCATCAAGGAGGGAGAGACGATGGTCATCCTGGGAGCGTCCGGCTCCGGGAAATCAACGCTCCTAAAGCTCATCATCGGTCTTTTGCGCCCTACATCTGGAAAAGTCCTTGTGAACGGGAAGGATATGGGACAGCTCAGCGAAGAGGAGCTGAATGAGGAGCGCCGCTCGATGGGGATGGTCTTTCAGTATTCCGCGCTCTTTGACTCTCTCAATGTGAAAGAGAATGTAGCCTTTGGTCTGCGTATGCACACGCGGCTTTCTGAAGAAAAGATCGATGCCATCGTGAAGGAGAAACTGCATCTGGTCGGGCTTGATGGGATCGAAGACCTCATGCCGGCGAATCTGTCCGGCGGCATGAAGAAGCGCGTGAGCCTTGCCAGAGCGATCGCGCTCGAGCCGAAGATCATTCTCTATGATGAACCGACAGCGGGGCTCGATCCGATCCGTTCGACCGATATCAGTCTTTTGATCAAAGAGACGCAAAAGGCCCTGCATGCGACGAGCGTCGTCGTGACGCACGACTTGAAGTCTGCGGAAATGATCGCGGACCGCATGGCTTTTTTGTATAAGGGCGCGTTCCTTGCGGTAGGGACAGCTAAAGAATTATATGCATCGAAGGATGAAAGAGTACGGCAGTTCATGAACGGTCTGCCATCGAATCCTGATTTTTTGAAGGAAGGTGATGCCTGATGAAATGGTCGACGGAAGCAAAGGTCGGAGCCTTTGCCCTTGTGGGGATACTCCTCTTTGCCGGGATCCTGATCGAGCTTTCCAGCCTTGTGATCTTTGGAAAGAGCGGATTTCATGTGACCGGCTATTTCAAGGAAGCGGAAGGCATAGAACCGGGAAATCCGATCCACTATGCCGGCGTCGAAGTAGGCATGGTCGATGGCATCACGGTGGAGAACGGGGAAGCCGTCGTGAAACTGCGTTTTTATCACGATGCCAAGGTGCCGAAGGATGCGGACTTCTCCATCCAGACCAGCAGTGTCATGGGCGGACGCTTCGTGAAGGCCTCCGGCGGTCATCAGGAACGCGGTTATCTGGCAGAGGGGATGAAGGTCGAGGGCAAGTCAGCACCGGGGATCGATCAGGCGATGGATAAGATGGACAAGCTCATCACGTCCGCGCAGACCATGCTCGACGGGATCAATACCGTCGTTGCAGACCCCTCTTCGCAGAAGCATGTGAAGAACAGCATCAATAATTTTGATGCGATTTCCGAAAATCTCGCCATCCTGACCGCGCAGGGGATACAGACAGCGAGTGAGATCCAGAGCATCACCTCGCAGGTGAATCAGATGCTGTATCAGCTGAATGGAGACGGCAAAGCCACCGGCGATGTGCGCAGGATCATGG
>JAIJLI010000204.1 GCA_022722495.1 Dialister sp.
CGCTCCGCGCTCTTCAACTGGCTGGTTGCTCGTCACGCTGACGGCACCTTCCTCGTCCGCATCGAAGATACGGATCTGAAGCGTTCCACCAAGGAGTCGGAAGAGAATATCAAAGATTCTCTGAAATGGCTCGGCATGAACTGGGATGAAGGCATCGACGTAGGCGGCCCGCATGGCCCGTACCGCCAGACCGAACGCCTCGATCTCTACAAGAAGGAAGTACAGAGACTTCTCGATGAAGGCAAAGCGTACTACTGCTACTGCAGCGCAGAAGAGCTGGAAAAAAGCCGCAAGGCGCAGCTCGATGCCGGCAAGACTCCGATCTATGATGAACACTGCCGCCACCTCACCGAAGAAGAAAAAGCCAAGTACGAAGCGGAAGGCAGAAAGCCGGTCGTCCGCCTCAAGGTCAGAAAAGACGGTGTCTTCGCTTTTGATGACATGGTCCGCGGGCACGTTGAATTTCAGGCGGCCGGTGTCGGTGATTTCATCATCATGAAATCTGACGGTATCCCGGTCTATAATTTCGCTGTCGTAATCGATGATGCCTTCATGGAAGTCACCCATGTCATCCGTGCCGAAGAACATCTTTCGAATACCCCGCGCCAGCTTGCCATCTATGAAGCACTTGGCTATAAACCTCCGAAATTTGGCCATATCTCCCTGATCCTCGGTGAAGATCATAAGAAGATGAGCAAGCGCCATGGGGCGACCTCTGTCACCGAATACAGAAATATGGGCTACTTGCCGGAAGCGGTCGTGAACTATCTGGCGCTCCTTGGCTGGACTCCGAAGGGCGAACAGGAAATCTTTACGGAAGAAGAGCTCATCAAGCAGTTCTCCATGAAGCGTGTCTCCTCGAATGATGCTGTCTTCGATATCAATAAGCTGAACTGGATCAACTTCCAGTACATGAAGAAGCTGGACGCAGACCAGCTCTATGATCTGATCGTCCCGTTCCTTGTGAAAGCCGGCTATGTGGATGCTGCAGTCAGTGAAGAAAAGAAAGACTGGCTGAAGAAGGTCATCTGGTTCATGAAAGACCACATCTACTTCGCAGGTCAGGCAGCCGATGAGCTGAGATTCTTCTTCGAAGATATGCCAGAGTTGACCGACGAAGATGTCCTTGCCATCATGAAGGCAGAAACCAGCGGCAAGCTCCTTAAAGCCTTCATCGAAGATCTGAAAGCGCTTGAGTCCTTCGATCAGGCAGAGATCAAGAAATGCTTCAATGCATGTATGAAAGCACAGGGAATCAAGGGCAAAGCTGCTTACGAACCGACCCGTATCGCTTTGACCGGTGCGACCCAGGGCCCGGGCATGTTTGAAATGATGGAACTTTTCGGAAGAGAAAAGACCATGGATAGACTCGAAGCAGCACTCGCGTACTGCTAAGAGAGGAAAGAGCCACAGAAATGCGCCGCATTTCTGTGGCTCTTTTGGTTTGAGGTTAGCCTGCGGGGAGCTGCCCTCTTGATTGGGAATGAAAGGCTCTCTTGAATTAGAAATTAGGAATGAGGAATTAGGAATGAAGGTGCGGCTTCGCCGCTCAGGATGACGAAACGGGGCGATGTCCGAAGTCCGGAGGATAGAAGTCAGATGTCTGGCATCTGATGTCTCCCTGTCTTCTAGTCTTCTAGTCTCCCGGTCTCCCAGTCTCCCAGTCTCTCAGTCTCTCAGTCTCCCAGTCTCCCGATCACTCGAGGCCCCTAATCCCTAGCTGCAGATCACAAATTTCTAATTCCAATTTCCTTCATTTATGCTATAATGACTATGAGTGTAATCAGCAGGTTTCCTGCTGAAATCACGATGAGGAAACAGATATGAAGATTATTGGTGGAAAAGCCAAAGGCACGAACCTTTTGGCACCCGTAGGAAGAAATACGACGAGACCGACGCTGGGACGGGTACGGGAAAGCATTTTCAATGTACTTGCCAATGTGGGGCTCGTTGAGACGGATGTCCTTGATATTTTCGCCGGGACAGGCGCGATGGGGCTTGAGGCGCTCAGCCGGTATGCATCGTCTGCGGTCTTTATCGACAAGACAACGGGCCGCATCATCCGCGAAAATGCGAAGAAGTGCCATGTAGAAGATCAGGTACAGATCATATCGAGAGATGTAGGGGCTGCGCTGAAGTCTCTTCAGGGCAGGACCTTTGATTATATTTTCATGGACCCTCCGTATCGGAAGGGCTATATCAATGAAGTACTGGCGATGGTTTTCGACTGCGGCCTTCCTGCTGATCATGCGATCATTATTGCAGAACATTCTATATCAGAACCCCCGGATGTATCACTCTTTGCTGACCGGTGTGAAGTCTGGAAAGAGAAAAAAGTGGGGGCCATTGTTGTTACCTATCTGCTATGCAGATCTACAGAGGGAGAAGTGCAATGAAAATAGCGATTTGCCCAGGAAGTTTCGACCCGGTGACCTATGGTCATCTGGATATCATCAGAAGAAGCGCTTGTCTGGTCGATAAACTGATTGTGGCAGCTTTTTTAAACCCGACCAAGCATTATATGTTTACTACGGAAGAACGGTTGGATATGCTTCGTGAGACGACCAAAGACATTCCCAATGTCGAAGTGGATGCTTTTGATGGTCTTTTGAATGAATACGCAGCGAAGAAGAATTGCCATCTTCTGATTCGCGGACTTCGTGCGTTCAGTGATTTTGAATACGAATTCCAGCGGGCGCTCATGATCAAACAGATCGATCCCACGCTGGAGACCGCATTCTTCATGACGGACGGACGCTATTCTTATCTGTCGTCTACCGGCGTTCGTGAGCTGGCCCATTTTGATGGTGATATTACCCGGATGGTCCCGCCCTATGTACAGGAAATGATCAAGAAAAAGGTAGAGAATCGCTGATCGCCATCGGCTTTTTTCTCAAACTTCGAAAAGGAAATGAGGCTTGCAATTATGGACACAAGAAAACTCTTAGAAGAATTAGAAAATGTCATCAATAACGCGAGTGAAGTACCGCTCACCAATAAGAAATTGGTGGATAAGGATGAGATCGAACGACTGATCGATGCCATCAATCAGTCGCTCCCGAATGAACTTGAGAGCGCACGCCGCATCGTCGCGGACAAAGAGCGTATCATGCTCGATGCAGAAAAGAAAGCAGAGGACACGGTGGCGCAGGCGAAGGATTATATCGCCCGCATCACGGAAGAAAGCGAACTTGTCAAGCAGGCGCAGGAGCGTGCCAATGAAGTGATCTCTTCGGCCAATAAATCAGCTGATGAGCTCCGCACCAGCTCTGTCACCTATGCGACAGATGTTCTGAAGTATGTGGAAACAAATATGGAAAATGTCTTAGACAGCCTGAAAAAGAACCGTCAGAGCCTGATCGATTCCAATTCCGCCGCTGCCCGTCAGCAGGAAAAAGAGAATAAGTGATGAGGGGCGGAGTTTGGGGATCAGCATTCGCTGCCCCCAATGAGCCCGTTGCATTCTGCGGCATATTTTCATGCGAAGACGGAACGCATGTCACGTTTCGCTAGTGTCATCAGATTGATGGATGATGCTTCAGGACGCACCTTCATTCCTTATTTCTCATTCCTCTTTTGGGGAAGGGGATAAGTGATATTCCGGTTTTGAATGAAGCATACAGGAGGCCATTCCCATGGGACGAGAAGAGGAAAGCCGACGGATCCTTGTGATCTGTTTTGCGGCGGCTCTTCTGGCTCTGGGAGCGGCCTTTTTTCTCTGGCATACCGCAGGGGAGACGAAAGAGGAGCCGCTTCCTGTGGTCGAGCTTTCCGGCAAGGAGTCTTCTCGGACGCTTCTCGTCTATGTGACGGGTGCCGTGAGGCAGCCGGGTGTTTATGAGCTTCCTGAGGGAAGTCGCTTCTTCGATGCGGTGAAGGCTGCGGGTGATGTGCTGCCGTATACGGTTATGGAAGATATCAATATGGCCGAGCCGCTTTCTGACGGGATGAAGATCCATATCCCGCTTGATCCGGAGCAGACGGATGCACGGGGGAGCGGGCTCATCTCTATCAATGCCGCCAGCGCGAAAGAGCTCGAAGCACTCCCGGGCGTCGGTCAGGTGACGGCGGAGAAGATCATCCGCTACCGTGAGGAGCATGGCCGCTTTTCCTCGAAGGAGGAGCTCAAAAAGGTTCCCTCTATCGGTGAGAGTCGTTACAAGAAGATAGCGGATAAGATCACCCTATGATGATCCGGCTGGGGCTTTTCTGGAGTGCGCTTTTGCTGGCAGCGGGAGTTTTTCTTTTCGAGGAGCTTCCGACTTTTCTGCTGCCTTATGGGTATGCCTTGCTGCTCCTTTCCGGTGTGATTTTCCTTCTCTATGGTCATTTCCGCTGCCGCTTTTCCCTTGTCCTTTTGGGAGCGGCGCTTTCTCTTCTGACGATCGGTGCTTTCCGCATGGCACTCTCCGATGCCCTGTGGCAGGAGCAGTCACACTGGGCGAGCCGAAGCGCAGGCACCTATGAAGGCATCGTCATGGAGGAGCCACTGGTACAAAAAGGGGAGGAGGGCTATGCGAGATATGCGCTTGCGCTCGTTTCCATCCGATACGCCGATGGG
>JAIJLI010000205.1 GCA_022722495.1 Dialister sp.
TCATAATTATTTTCCTTTCTTCTACGGTAAAAAGTAACAGGTACTGAGAGAATTGAAATCATAAAATGACAGACCGATTATTAACTGTGCAAGCGACGAAGCTGCTCATTCTTCAGTGAAAGCTTCTTTCATATGCCCATGATCGATAATGACGATCTTTTTGGCAGCTTCACCGACTTTGGTAGAATGTGTCACGGTGATGATGGTATGGCCTTCTGCATTGAGTTCACGGAAGAGATCCATGACGAGCTGTTCATTCTTCTCATCCAAGTTGCCCGTAGGTTCATCAGCCAGAATGAGAACGGGATAATTGATGAGGGCGCGAGCGATACAGACGCGCTGCTGCTCGCCACCGGACAGTTCCCTCGGGAGATGATCAGCTCGATCGGAGAGCCCCACGCGGGCCAATGCTTCCAGTGCCTCTGCGCGATCAGGAATACTGTGATAGTACTGGGCAACCATCAGATTTTCCACCGCCGTCAGGTACGGGATCAGGTGAAACTGCTGGAAGACCATACCGATCTTATCACGCCGGATCTGTGTCAGTTCCTTCTTTGAGACTTCATTGAGGCTGATACCGTCTAAGATGACCTCACCTGAAGTATGTTTATCCATGCAACCGATGATATTCATGAGAGTCGTCTTGCCGGATCCGGAAGGACCCATGATAGCGAGCCAGTCCCCTTTTTCGACAGTGAGGTGGACATGTTCCAGTGCAGGCACGCGTCCACCATAGAGCATGCCTACATCGTTTAGTTGTAAAAGACTCATAATACGCTCCTTATTCTCCACGCATAACAATGGCCGGTTCCACCTTCACAGCCGTCCTGACCGGCAGCATCGTAGCGGCAGCAGTGACAATAATGGAAAGCAGGATAGAAAAGATTGCGATCGATGCAGAAATCGAAAGACTTCTGCCGAAAACATGGAGACCGACAGTCAGTGCAAAGAGGTACCCGCATCCAGTCCCGATGATGCCGCCAATCAAGCCAAGCATGCAGCTTTCGCCAAAAAATTCGCCAGCAATGTGACGATTCGTCGCGCCCAATGCCTTTTTGAGCCCGATTTCCTTTCGTCTTTCGGAAACGACTTCCGTCATGGTGGTGCCCACGCATACCAGCGTCAGCAGGAGAACGATCACGGTGACAAGAAGAACAAGTGCTTGCAGTTTGCCGAGAACCGTCTGCTCAGAGGCTGCGATCTGCTTTACGATCTGCGGATGAATGCTGAGGTGTTCCTTTTCCATCTTCTGATCCAGCATTTCCAGTTCCTGGGAAGAGGCTACAATGGAGATCTGCGCCATGGAAATCAAGCCTTCCTGCCCGGTAAAGCCCTGAAGCACGGAAAGGTCTGTGTAAGCGAACTGTTCTTCCTTGCCTCCAGTACGGATGATACCAGACACTGTGAATATCTCTTCCTTCGCGGATTCCCCCGTTTCCAGTACGACAGAGGAACCTGCCTTTGCCTGATACTTTTCGGCAAGCTCTGCTCCAAGGAGGATCTCTTTCTTTCCTTTTTCTGGAAAAGCACCTGTGATCTGCCAGTAAGGGCAAACTTTTCTGATTTCCTCAAAATCAGTCCCCCCCACCAGCACAGGGGACTCATTGATGCGAAGACGTTCATACAGGAAGGGTGCTTTGCCTACCAGCTCATGATTCTCCATCATCTGATATGCCTTTGCTATTTCGCTTTCCTCGATGCGTTCTTTGCCATCCGCCGGAAGAAGGAGCAGGTTTGCCCCATAGGCACGGAATTCGCGTCCCATCTGCTCAGGAACTTCTTTGTATACCGTGATCATGCCAGAGATGATCGTCGCCCCGATGGCGACTGCCAGGAGTGCAATGAACATACGAAGTTTTCTCCGGAGCAGCGCATTGGTGACCATGATGAGGTACATATGCAATCGTTTCATATTCATAAGATCACCTGCCGTGGAGAACAATGGCCGGACGCAGGCTAAGAAGCGAACGAATGGCCGGAAGGCTGCCCAAAAGCAGCATAAAGATCAGGAGAACGATGAGTATCGGGATAGCCACCATATTAATGGCGATCGCCGAACCGAATACCGCATGCCCTATAACCTGTGCAAAACAAAGACCAATGCCATATCCGAATAGTCCGCCCAAAAGTCCGGCGAGGAAGATCTCCGTCAAAACAAGGATGACAACAGAGATATCTGTCGCGCCAAGAGCTTTGAGAAGTCCCAGCTCGCGGCTTCTTTCCATGATATTTGCACTGACAAGATTCGATACACCCATGGTTGCTGACAAGAGGGAGAGGACCGTGATAAGAAGCATCAGGAGCTGTGTCTTGCCCAAGATCTTTCCTTCAGACTCTGCGATCTGGCGGACCGGACGGGCAACAGAGTTGGCTACCACTTCTTCGATCTGATAGGAAATGGAAGAAACGTACGCCGTGCAGTACCAGACTTCATATTCTTTGATGGACAGACTCTTCGGGTTCTGTGAAGCACGGCGCGCAAGTTCATTCTCCGGTGTCGTGATCGCAGACACCGTGATGGTATCGATTTTCCCTGTGAGTCCTAATGCTTTTTGGACGGCAGGAAGCTGTGCTATGACCTCACGATCTTCTTCTCCACCGCCAGAAAGGATCCCAGTAATGCGAAACGTGCCTTGCTGTCCCTCTTTTCCGGTATAGGAAATCGTATCCCCTACTTTCCAAGACATATCCGCCGCCAGTTCTTTTCCGACAAGGACTTCACTGTCTTCTCCATCTTTGGGCCAGCTGCCATCAAGCTGCCACCACGACTTCATGTATTGCTCTCCTGTCACAAAGATCTCGTCCGTCGGAAGCTTCAGCTTGTGGTCAAACCATGTACCAGTCACTGTGAATTTCTTTCCATCTCCGTTTATAAGCTGCCCTGTGAGGTGAGGAGAGAATGCTACGATATTATTCGTCCAGAAGATGGTTTTCAATTTGCCGAGGTCTGATTCGTTGAGATATTCCTTCGGCCCTTCAGAAGAGTCCAGCCCATAGATATCCTTTAGAATGGATGAATTTTTTGATGTAACTGTGATATTGGCACCGAATGCTTTCAGTTCCTGATTCACCTTATCGCCGACATCGAACATAACATTCAACATGGCTGTCGCAAGTGATATGCCGAGCGCTACGGTAAGCGCCACAAAGAGGAGCTGCCTTCCCTGCCGGAAGACCGCACCTTTCACCATTTGCCAGAACAAATGCGTTGCCCCCTTTCGTAATAAAAGAAATCAAGTATGAGAGTGCAAGGGAACGGTCAGAACCCCGGTATCCCTAGTCTTACCTGAACCATTTCTGCGCCTTTTCCAGTTCTTCCTGATCGATGCGGATCTGTCCATTGCTTACACTATACTTCAGTGGAATCGGGTTGCAGCCACCGGGCATACCGATCGTTGATTTATTCATCACCACGTCGCATAGCTTGCAGACGACCTGATTTTCCCTTTCAATATAGCCCGTCGGACCGCAGATTTCACAACAGTCAAGACCTACACCATATGCACTGCCGCCTTTCAGTACAATGATGAAACGTACCGGCGTGCCTTTCTTAGAACGATACATGAAACGATGAAGATGCCCATCATTGACTTGACTGATGTCGATAGCCACACGCTGGTTCTTTGCAGAAACCGTGATTGCCGGGACGAGTTCTTCTTTTTTATTGGCATAGATGCTGCCAAAGCTGGAAAAGAAAATCATGACGCAAAGGGAAATCACAGCTGCCTTTCCCCAACGTTTTTTATGTCTGTCGAGAGCCACGACTTTCCTGTATTCTGCAGGATTCTCTCCAATGGTTTTCTCCGGGCATCGCTGGGAGAATAAAGCCACGGGTACGGTAAACACCACGAAAAAAACAACAAAGATAAACCAATCCTGATGATTAATGATGGGAGCCATGACTTTCATGAGTTGACGCGCCGGAAGGATGCCTCTAGCCATCAGGATCTGCACAAGATAAATGCCTTGCTGAAGGAAAAGGGCAAAAAGCTGAATAAGGTATACGTGATGCAGTCTGGTGTCATTCAGTGATTTTGCCGCATGATAGATCAGCCATGAAGAAAGCCCGCCAAAGAAAAGCCCGCTTGCAAAGCCAAGCATACGAATGAGCATTTCTACAGAGACGATGTCTGAAACATTCAGTACCGTCGTAACAGGAATGAGCCAGATTTCCATGCCATAGTACAACGTAACCGCCAGAACGTTGACGGCAACGGCTTTTTGGAAAATCTTCCATCTTCTTTCCATCTTTTCGCGAGAAGATAGAAGAAGCTGCGCGAGCACGATCTCACTGAACAGAGCAAAAAAGGCCATCAATCCTTCAAAACCTTCGCGGCTGACTGCATTTCTCGTTCCCTGCTTCACCGCGATGACAAAGAGGGAGCACCAGAAAGCCCAGTATGCTGCCTTGCGGAAGGTCTTTCGGAGTGCACCTCCATGATAACTGTAAAGGATCGCAAAGAGGACAGCGAACGGCGTCATCATAGCCGTGGCAAACTCCATCGCGGGGATGAACTGCTGCAGGAACATTTGTAACTGCATGATACTCTCCTTTCATC
>JAIJLI010000206.1 GCA_022722495.1 Dialister sp.
GCATGCCCCTATTGCCTTCGGCACTTCCCCCGAAGGGGGAAGCAAGACATTACGTAGCTAACGATTTCCTTAACTTAATAGCATTCCCTAGAGGGGAAGGCTGCGATACGAGAATACCATCTTCTAAAAAAAAAGGCGGCGAAGCCGCCACCTGAACCTTGAACCTTGAGCCCTGAACCTTGAACCTTGAACCTTGAACCTTGAACCCTGAACCCTGAACCCTGAACCAAAGTAAAGCAAAGTAAAAAGGGGCTGTGAAGAAATGAGGATTCATTTCTTCACAGCTCCTTTTTTATGTTGCTCAGTCCTTCGGACGAATGACAACGTATCTGTACGGTGCTTCGCCTTCGGAATCGGTGGAGACGGCGTGGTCGTCCTGCAGAGCCAGATGGATGATGCGGCGTTCACCGGCAGCCATCGGTTCGAGGCGGATCTCTTCGCCCGTGCGTTTCACCTTGCCTGCGAGGCGTCTGGCGAGGGCTTCCAGGGTATCCTGGCGGCGCTCTCTGTAGTTTTCGACGTCAAGCAGGATGAAGTAGTGATGGCGGAAGGATTTCCCTGCGGCCAGGTTCGTCAGGTACTGGAGTGCATCCAGTGTCTGTCCGTGCTTGCCGATCAGGATGCCCAGGCCATCGCCCACCAGATTGATCATGATCCGTTCTTCGGTCATGCGGCATTCCATGGTGACAGCAAGGTGCATACCGGCAAAGACGCCCGCGAGGAAGGTCTTTGCTTCTTCCGCGACCTTCTTCTGTTCTTCCGGATCGAAGGTCGGCTCTTCGCGCTCGGTTTTCTTCTCTTCTGCCGGTGCTTCTTCGGCTTCCGGAGCGGCTTCTTCTGCCTGTGGTGCTTCGGCCGGCGTTTCTTCCTTCGCTTCTTCGGCAGGGATTTCTGCCGCCGGTGCTTCTTCGGCAGAAGATGCTTCTTCGACAGTGTCTTCCTCCGCTTCTTCATCCGGTGCGGAAATGTCTACGACCGCCATCTTCTTGTGGATGAGGCCGAAGAGTCCGCTCGAGGGCTGTTCGACGACATGGACGACAGCTTCTTCGCGGCTGATGCCGAGCTTTTCCAAGCCTTCAGCGACAGCAGCTTCGATGGTTTTTGCTGTGATTCTGACTGTTCTCATTTTTCATCAGCCTCCCCGGTGCTCTTAGCAGGTACTTCTGCCTTAGCCGGCTTTTCATCGCCGGCCGGTTCTTTTACTTCTTCAGGAGCTTCTGCTTTGGAAGGAGAGGCTTCTTTGTTTTCGTCTTTGGGTGCATCCGCAGGCTTCTTCACGACTTTCTTGATGACTTTCTTGCGGATGATCTTTTTCTTCTTCACTTCCGCTTTCGGCTGGTTCTCTCCATGAACGGTGAGAGTTCCTTTGGGAGCTTTGCCGCCGATGCGTTCCTTCATTTCGCCCCAGTACATGATGGTCTGCTGGACGAGCTGGTAAAGGTTGCAAACGATCCAGTAAATGACAAGGCCGCTCGGGAAGTTCAGGGACATCCAGCCGATCATGACAGGCATCATGAGCAGCATGGTCTTCTGGTTGCTCGGTGCGTCCTTCGGGGTGGTCTGCCAGGAAATGATGAAGGTGGAGGCAGCAGAGAGGATCGGAAGGATGTAGGTCTCATCCGGTACAGCCAGGCTTTCCAGCCACAGGAAGCTCTCGTGGGCCGGATCATAGGAAAAGCCCTGGAGTGCGTAGTAGATGGAGATCAGGAATGGCATCTGGATGAGGAGCGGCAGGCAGCCGGAGAGCGGAGAGGCTCCGTTTTCCTTGTAGAGCTTGCCCATTTCTTCACGCAGCTTCTGCGGATCATTCTTGTATTTCTTCTGGATCTTCTGCATTTCCGGCTGAATGGCCTGCATGGCCTTCATGGACCGGATCTGTTTCAGGGCGAGCGGGAGCAGCAGCGTCTTGATAATGACGGTCAGGACGATGATGGCGATCCCATAGCTCGGAAATCCCAGGTCTTCTGTCATTTTGTAGCAGAATTCCAGGCAGACGCGCATGACCTCTGCGAGGAGTCCGACTAAGCTCGACAGAAACGGAATCTGAAAATCACTCATTGGTTACTCCTTATACGGCCTATATTGCAGCCGTTACATGCCCGGGCCTTCTGAATTTCAAGAGCCCGGTGAGTTTTCGGGAAATCGATCGGCGGTTATGGTGGGATGGATGGCCGGGGATTGGTAGCTAGTGACTAGTGACTAATGACTAGGGACTAGGGATTAGGGGGATATATAGAATTAGAAATGCGAAATGAGAAATGGCGGTGTAGCGCATCAAATGTAGGAAGCGCTGCCAGTTTTAATAAGCGATACGAGGATATCGATTTCTAAACTCGCGGCGCTTTCATTTTATTTTGCGCCGCACAATCATTTCTCATTTTCCCCTTCACGCCTCACTTCAAAACATAGAAAAAGACAGCCTCTTCACGGGAGCGGGTCGTATCCACCTTTGTGAAATGGGTGGCACTTGGAAATCCGCTTGATCGCGAGCCAGCTGCCTTTTAGGGCTCCATATTTTTGAAGCGCCTGCAGTGCATATTCACTGCAGGTCGGGTAGAAACGACAGCAAGGAGGCTTCAGGGGAGAGATAAACGCTCTATAGAATCGGACAAGACCGATCAGAAGCTCTTTCATCTTATTTCACCAGAATTCCGGCTTTGCGCCACAAGGAAAGGATCGCTTTTTCCGCTTGCTGATAGGTGGCGCCCGTCAGGAAGATGCCTGAGAGCATCACCACTTCATAGTGGGGCGAAAGCTCAGCCATATGAAGGCGATAGACCTCCTTCATAAGACGTCTTGCACGGTTTCGCGCAAAGGCGTGGCCGATCTTCTTCGTAGTCACGAAGCCCATACGGGTGCCCGGCTTTTTGGTTTTCACCACATAGCAGAGCCCGGCCCGATTGCTGAAACGTTTGCCGGATCTGTAGATCCGACGGTAATCCCTGTTCTGTCTGATACGAGAAGAGCGGGGCAGTGTATACCCCACCCTCTCCTCGCTGATTTCTTGATTAGGCACTTAATACCTTTCTGCCCTTTGCTCTTCTTCTCTTCAGAACAATACGGCCTGCTTTTGTTTTCATACGAGCACGGAAACCGTGGGTCTGTTTTCTCCAATGGTTGTTCGGCTGGAATGTCATTTTTGCCATGTATAAACACCTCCTTACATCGTGTTGTGCCATTTATCTGCACCATAACAGAATAATTATATCTAAGAGAAGAGGGGATGTCAATAAAGTTTGGAAGGAAATCTTGACAAGGAGTTGGCGGGTTCGGGGTTCAGGGTTCAGGGTTTTGGCGGCGGCTTCGCCGCAATATAAATAGGGCGATGCCCGAAGGTAGTATTCAAATTACAAGTCACTAGTCACTCGGCACCCCTAACCCCTAGCTACTAGCCACCAGCCACTAGCTCCCCTTTGATTTCCACAATAGCATCCCGCTTCCTGCTACGATGAGCGCGCCGCCGATCCAGGATGCCATGGTCAGAACCTCTCCCCAGAGCGCCCAGCCCGCCACGATATGAAAGAGGACGCCGGTGTACATGACAAAGGTGACGATCATCGGATGGATGTGCGTCGCCCCCCATGTGAAGCAGACCTGTGCAAAAATGGCAGAGAAGGACAGGGCAAAGAGCCAGAGGCATTCTGCCGCATCAGGTATCCGAAGATTCTCTCCGAGCATCAGCAAAAGACCGCCTGCCATGCTGTAGAACTGAAAATAAAAGACGATCTCTCCGCCGGAGTGGCCGCCCTTTTCATTGAGCCTGCCGATGCAGGTGTAGGCGCACGCCGAGCAGAAGGCCGATACGATGCCGACGAGTGCGTAACCATTAAAGGAGGAGTAATCCCAGATCCTCAGCACCACCGCCGCGCCGAGAGCGATGATGAAGAGCCAGACACGCACCTGCCCAGACGGCGTGGTCTTTAAGAAGATCGGCGAAAGGATGCACATGAAGAACGCAGCGAGCTGGACAAGGATCTCCGCATCGCCCAGTGTCAGCCCCTTGAGGCAGAAGAAAAAGAGCAGGATGCCCATCCCGCCGAAGATGCCGCGCATATGAAGGAGCAGTCTGTCCTTCCCGGAAAAAAGCGGGAGCGACTCTCTCTTTGCGATGATCGGCAGGAAGAAGAGCCCCACGAGGCCGCGCACAAACGTCAGCTCGCCGGTCCCCAGATAGGAGACCGCTTTCGCAGATACGTCCATCAGTGTGAAAAGAAGCGCGGCCAGGATCGAGGCAAGGATGCCGAGTGTCATAGAAGAAGGTTTTGTAGTCATGATTGGGTTCAATAGGTTCAGGGTCAGCCCGTGGGGCGGGACGCCCATGAATTGCGGATGAACGCTTTGCTCGAATGAAAAATTAGAAATGAGAAATTAGAAATGGTGGTGCGGCGCATAAAAACAGGGAAGCGCCGCGAATATTTATGGGGCGATGCCTGAAGGTCTCTTGATAGCAGGTTTCCCTCGTATCGTCAGCCTTCCCCTCGAGGGGAAGGTGCCCCGAAGGGGCGGATAGGGCACAGGCGGTATGAAAGACAGATGAGGAAAGCGGAGA
>JAIJLI010000207.1 GCA_022722495.1 Dialister sp.
TTTCATACCGCTAGAACCCTATCCGGCTCGCTCCGCTCGCCACCTTCCCCACGCGGGGAAGGCTTTGTGTCGAGAAAAGCGGCATCCTCGTATCGCAGCCTTCCCCATTGGGGAAGGGGGACCGCGTCAGCGGTGGATAGGGTGCTCTCGTATATCGTCGACTTGAGATGCATTTCCTCGCTCTCTTTCATACCGCTTCCCCCATCCAACCTCCGCCCCTTCCTATGGAAGGAGGGAGTGTCCACGCGAGCCCCTTCCCTTGGAAGGGGCTGCCGAGCGCAGCGAGGCGGGGTTGGCTTCCTTTTTTGCGGCGAAGCCGCCACCACAACCTGAACCCTGTGCCCTAAATCATGCTATAATAAGGAAAAGTTTTGAAAATGAAAGGAGCCCCATCATGAAACTTGTCATCATCAATACCCTCTCCGAAGACAAAATCAAATCCCTGAAAAAAGCCGTCCCCGGTGCCATCGTCGAATCCTACAAATCACCGAAAGAAGCCATTCCCCATGTCGCAGACGCCGACGCCATCGCCATGTGGGGCTTCCAGGACGTTGAGCCCATCCTCGCCGCCGGGCCAAACATCCGCTGGGTACACTCCCTCTCTGACGGCGTCGAGCGCCTCCTTTCCCCCTCCATGCTCTCACGCCCCATCCACCTCACGAATTCCCACGGCGTCCACGACCGCGCCGTCTCCGAGCACACCCTCGCCCTGCTCCTCGCATGGATGCGCCGCATCCCCGACGCCGTCCGCCACCAGAGCGCCCATGAATGGATACGCCCCCGCGGCGACACCCTCTTCGGCAAGACCATCCTCATCGTAGGCTTCGGCAGCATCGGCCGCGCCATCGCACAGCGAGCGAAAGTCTTCGAGACCCGCATCCTCGCCGTAAAGAAACACCTCTCTACAGAAATGTTCGCCGACCATGTCTACCTCGAAGACCAGCTCGCCGAAGTCCTCCCGGAGGCCGACATCGTCATCGCCGCCCTCCCTGCGACGCCCGAGACAGATCACTTCTTCGGGCAGAAGGAATTCGCCCTCATGAAGAGATCCGCCCTCTTCATCAATATCGCCCGCGCCTCCGTCGTCGATGAAGCCGCCCTCATGGACGCCCTCTCGCAGAAAGAGATCGCCGGTGCCTGCATGGACGTCTTCTCGAAAGAGCCCCTCCCCGACGATCACCCCTTCTGGCAGATGGACAATGTCATCATGACCCCGCACATCGCCTCCATGGTTCCCGACTTCTGGGACAAGCTCACCAGCCTCCTCCAGATGAACTTCGTCGCCTTCGCCCGCGAAGAAAAACTCATGAACGAAGTCGACAAGAAAAAAGGATACTAAGATCTAAAAAATGCGGCAAAAAGGAGATAGCGGTGTTCTCGTTTCGTAGCCTTCCCCATCGGGGAAGGGGGACCGCGATAGGGTGCTCTCGCAAACGGCACACTTGAGACGATCTCCCCGCTCTTTTTCATACCGCTAGTACCCTATCCGGCTCGCTTCGCTCGCCACCTTCCCCACGCGGGGAAGGCTTTGTCCGTCGTTATTCTTCTTCCACATATGCGTGTATTCGCTCTGACAATGCAAGAAAAGCGGCATCCTCGTATCGCAGCCTTCCCCATTGGGGAAGGGGGACCGCGCCAGCGGTGGATAGGGTGCTTTCGTTAACAGCATACTTGAGACGCATTTCCCATTTCGCCAGAAGGAAAGTATGAAATGAGCTATAAAAGTCTAGCAAAAGCCAATCGAAAAAATATGACTCCAGAAGAGAAGCATCTCTGGTATGATTTTCTGCGTTCATGTCCGGTTCCCTTTACACGTCAGCGTCGAATTGAGAATTACATCGTTGACTTCTATTGCCATCAAGCTAGACTTGTCATTGAGATCGACGGAAGTCAGCACTATACAGAAGCCGGGCAATCTTATGATCAGAATCGGACAGCCCTCTTAGAACAGCTCGGAATCCTCGTTATTCGATATACCAATTTTCAAGTCATGGATCATTTCGATGTTGTTGTTCAAGAAATTGCCAGAATCATTTACGAACGCACAGGAAAAAACGTATTCGAATAATATCTTTTCTGAAAATGCGGCGAAGCCGCCTTCTCTTTTCCTTCCCCTCTAGGGAAAGGCTTTGTTTGGGGATAGCGGCATTCTCGTTTCGTTGCCTTCCCCATTGGGGAAGGGGGACCGCGCAGCGGTGGATAGGGTGCTTTCGTATATCGTCGACTTGAGACGCATTTCCCCGCCCTCTTTCATACCGCTAGAACCCTATCCGGCTCGCTTCGCTCGCCACCTTCCCCACACGGGGAAGGCTTTGTCCATCGGTATTGTTTTCCCCACATATCCTGTATTCACTCTGACGATAGGGGGATAGCGGTATCCCCGTTTCGCAGCCCCCCTCGGAATAGCATCCCCATACGCACAATAAAGCCGCCCTGCGGCGCTACTTGCATAGCGCCGCAGGGCGGCTTATATATTTCAACAGGGGCGATTCACGACATCCGGCAGGAGTTAAAGGGGACCCCTGTTGACAACGATATAGATGCAGGGCTCTGCCCTTCTGCGGAAGGTTCGTAGTGAGAGGGTGCTCCGGCCGGCTGCATCAGCCGGAGCCCGTGATCTCACTTGACCTTCTGTACCTGTTTCCGCTTAGCTTATCCTTCAGCTCTTTCTGCTGTTGCTTTTTCCGAAGCGGCCATCGCCTGCAGTTCCGGCTTGAATTCTTCTACCAGCTCTTTTTCAGCTTCTGCGCCGCGAGAGAGTGCATTGTAGATGATCTCTGCCATTTCATAGCGGGTCATGGTGCGTTCGCCGTGGAATTCGCCGTCCGGATAGCCCTGGACGATGTCATTGCCCGCGAGGCGGGAGACGGCTTCATACGCCCAGTGGTTTTCCGGTACATCCGGGAAATCTTTCGACATATTCGGATTCAGAACGGAGAGGAGCGCATCCATGCGGGCGGTGAGGTCATTCACCTGATCCTTCAGCGCATTGCTTTCCTCACGGGAGAGCTTGTTGCCGCCCTTGCCAAGGCGAACGGATACGCCGCCGCCCACCATGTTCTCACCTGTGCCGAACGCGGCGGCGATGTTCCACTTGGAGTCCGGATCAAATTCCATCGGATGCAGGTTCGCCATAGCGGCTGCATTCGCACCGACCTTATTGACCTTGCCTTCGAGATCATTCTTCACGGTGTAGAGCTGTCCGCCATTCACTGCATCTTTGCTGCCCTCGGAAATGCTGCCGTCAGCCACATTCGTGATCTTCTGGTCATTCGCATTGATGCCATTCTCGTCGATGTAGGTCTTTTCTCCCACTTTGTAGGATTTCGCCGTCACATCGCCTTTGATGGTCGCATTGCCGTCGACGGAGAGGTCTTTCGCGATGCTGACAGAGTCACCGAAGGTTGCTTTCTGCGTAACATCGAGTGTTCCATCAACCTTGGTATTCTTCAGGTTTGTGTTGCCTTCGACGGTGAGATCTTTCTTCACAGTCGCACTGCTTCCCATGGTCACGTCGCCTTTGAGGGTCGAGGTGCCGGTGACTTCGAGCGAGCCCGTGGTGGTCTTGCCGGTGATATTCGCATTGCCGCGGACGCCGAGGTCTTTCATCACCTCCGCATAGTCCATGGTGACCTTACCGGTGGTGATGGTATTGCCCTTGATGGTGGTATTCACCGCCGTGCCAGCACCGCTTTCGCCGGTGACAGGCGCCGCTGCTTCGCTATTGATGAAGCTGGTGCCGTCTGCTGTAGAAATCACGGTATTTGCTTTGGAACCACTCTTGATGGTATTCGCCGAGGTGGTAGCAGTTGCAACAGAACCATTTTCATTGCCTGCCCCGTCCCTCACTGCATCCGTAAGTCCATCTGCATTCTGGATCGTTACTGTCGATTTATTACCATCGACAGTAGACTGCGTGGTGCCCGCCGCATCCGACTGGGTCAGATTCTGCTTTGCCCCGTCCTTGATGGATGTGGTGATCTTCCCATTTTCCATATTCTCCCAGGTGTTCTCGCCGACTTTATTGGAGATCAGCTTGTCTGCCTGGTTCTTGATCTCAGATGCCTTGGAAGTGATGATGCCCGTTGCCGTGTTGTTGATGTTGACAGCTTCATTGTTGATGACTTCCGAAGCCTTATTCGTGATCACCTTTGCCTCATTGGTCAGCGTTTCTTCCGCCTTGATCGAGACATCCTTCGATTCCATCATGATCTTGTCAATACGCTGTTTGAAGGTGGAGCCGCCTACCGTGTCAGTGATGCCGTCGCTGTCCAGTACGCGAGTATGATCGCCCACCTTGTCGGTGATGGAGTTCGACGCTTCGTTGGTGATGTTCTTTGCTTTGTTCGAAATATCGCCAGTCACGGTCGTGGTCTGGTTTCCGCCGATGGTGTTTTCCTGATCCCCATCGATCTTGTTGGTCTGCTTGCCAGTGACGTGGATGTTCTGATCCCCAGTGACAGTATGATTTTCCGTACCAGTGACATTGGTATCAAGTCCGCCGTTGAAGTTCTCCGTCGCCTGTCCTGTCACGGTGGT
>JAIJLI010000208.1 GCA_022722495.1 Dialister sp.
TTTCAATGCAGCTGCTGTCGCAAGGAAGGAGCTGACGCCCGGAACGACAGAAAACTGATCTTCTTTGATCCCTGCTGCGCGCAGACCGTCCATCTGTTCCTGGATCGCACCGTAAATGGCCGGATCGCCGGTGTGTACGCGAGCGACCATCTTGCCTGCTCTGAGCGCATCGATCTCCACCTTCAGCACTTCATCCAGATTCATGGTCGCACTGTTGTAGATCTCTGCTTCTTTTCTGCCGTACTTCAGGATCTCCGGATTTACCAAAGAGCCGGCATAGATGATGACATCCGCCTCTGCGATGAGACGCTGTCCCTTCACCGTGATGAGCTCAGGATCTCCGGGGCCTGCGCCGATGAAATACAATTTTCCCATAATAACTTCCTCCTCAATGTTTGATTGCTGTAAATATGAAAATGGGGCTCATCGGATCATAGAGATGATACCGCCCCAGTTTTCTCAGTCGATTGATCTGCATCTCGAAGCCTTCCAGCTCGAAAGGACGATCCGCGAATTCTTTCACCACTTCCCCCGTCGTTTCCACGGTGACAGCGGTAAGGATGATGCGTCCGCCCGGAGCGAGCAGCGCTTCACATCGATCCAAGATCTCATGCATATTTCCGGAAGACCCGCCAATGATGATCACATCCATCTTCGGCAGCCCTTCCATCGCCTCCGGCGCTGTGCCGGCTATGGTATGGATATTCCGGCAGCCGAACTTTTCCGCATTTTTCCGGATCAGCTCGATCCCCTCCGGATTTCTTTCTATCGAATACACAGCCCCCTCTGGGCAGCAGAGCGCTGCCTCGATGGATAGAGAGCCTGTCCCTGCACCGATGTCAGCCACTATATCGCCAGGCTGAATGGCGGCCTTCACCATGACCATCGCACGGATCTCAGCCTTCGTCATCGGTACCTTTCCCCGAATAAACTCCTCATCTTTGATACCAAACTGCATTTATCCCATCACCACCATGACTGATTCACCATAGCCTTCCAGATGCGACAATTCCTCAAGAGTCGAATCCGAAAGATGCTGATTCTCATATGAAATATGCTCGGCCGCCGCAGCGCGCGTCTCCTTCGGCCAGCCCTTGTCCATCAGGTATCTCGCGATATAGGCCGGATCATGCTCATGATCCGTCAGAAAGGCGAGCTTTCGTCCGGGCATATAAGACGTATCCTTCTCTTCCGGCACACGGCCATGGAAAGAGAGCCACAGCGCCCCCTGCCATGGTTCTTTGACAAGAGCGAAGCAGGCCTGCACCGAAGAAATCCCCGGGATGACTTCGATCGGATGCTCCGGAAACCGCTTCTTGAGCCACGGGAGCAGACTGTAATAGCCCGGATCCCCGCTCACCATGACGACGACATCATCCTTCTTAAGCGCCTCCTCCAGCCAATCCGCCAGCAAAGAGAGCTTGCCTGTCACCGGATATGTTTCCTGAGAAGGCTTCGCATAGTCAGAAAGCGCGCGGCGGCCGCCCACGAGGTAGCGCGCCCCCTCGATGGCTTTCTGCGCCTTCGGCAGGATATAGTCCGGAT
Source organism: Dialister sp. (assembly GCA_022722495.1). Lineage (GTDB taxonomy): Bacteria > Bacillota > Negativicutes > Veillonellales > Dialisteraceae > Dialister. Next base: position 1,546 of record JAIJLI010000208.1, read on the forward strand.
CTCCCGGCCCGATTCCCGCTACGATCAATGTATGCTCCATTGTTCCTCCTCCAGAATCTCCTTCGCATGGCTGCTGACTGCCTGCACCGTGCCATCCATCGCCGCAAAAATCACACCGACCCTGGCCTTACCGAAGATATAGCGTTCCGAGCGCACCTGCGCCCGCTCCGCCATCTGCTGGTAAATCATATCCAGCCCTTCACGATGCACGACCGCTGCCGCGCCATCTGTCGTCGTACAGCACATGATCTCCCGCACCGTATCTGTCGATGCCCCATTCATGGCCGCATACGCCGCCATCGTCTCCATACGGCCGTCACTATTGCGATTGTACGTATGGAAGCTGCCTGACGCCACCTTGACCAGCTTTCCCATATGACCGATGAGCAGCATCTTTTGGAAACCGCCTGCGATGCACTGCTCCATCATGAAGCCGATGTAATTGCTCGTCTCGATGATCGCATCCGCTGGAATACCCATGATCTTCGCCGCCGTCTCACCGATACGACCGGGACAAAGGACCGCCGTGCGGATCCCACTCGCATAGACCACCGGCACCTGCGGCGCCAGCGATTTCTTGTACGCCTCCTCGCTCATCGGCTTCACGATCCCCGTCGTTCCCAGGACCGAGATCCCGCCGACGATACCCAGCGAAGGATTCAGCGTCTGCTTTGCCAGCTCCTCCCCTTTCGGGATAGACACCGTCACGATGCAGCCATGATCCTTGCCGATGAGCTCCTCATACACATAGCGCAGCATGATCTGCGGGCCCGGATTGATGGCGGGCCGTCCCACCTTCACCTGCAGCCCCGGCTTCGTCACCGTACCGACGCCCTTCCCCGCGCGGAGCGTAAGACCCGGCGTATCCACCAGCTCCACCGTCACGACGATCGGCGTCCTATGTGTACAGTCCAGGTCATCGCCCGCATCCTTAAGGCAAGTCGCGATGCCCGTCCGCCCATGTGCCTCGGCCGACTCCACCGGGATCGTGAGCTCCGTCCTTTGCGGCGAAAGGACCGTCACCTGCTTTGGAAATTCTCCTCGCATAGCCAGGATCGCTGCCTTCATCGCCCCCGTCGCCGTTGCGCCGGTGGTATGCCCTTCCCGGAGCGTCTTTGCCATCATTTCCTCTGCGTTCATAACTCCTCCCATACATAAAGGTTCAGCGGGTTCAATCAGTTCTAGGGAAACGCTGCACCGCACCATTCAGAAAGTGCAGCCTCGTCACACCTGAGAAGCCCTTGCCCCCGCAGAGCCTTCTTATCTGTAATTCACAAACTGCAGATCCGCCGGAATGTCCTGCTGCTTCAGGAACTGGATGCACTCCTGCAGGCAATCCTTATCCTTGCTCGATACACGCACCTCATCCCCATTGATCTTGGCAGCGACCTTGATCTTCGAAGCCTTCACACGCTTCACGATATCCTTCGCCATATCCGAAGAGATCCCGTTCTGCAACAAGAGCACCTGACGGACCGTCCCGCCAGCTGCCGCTTCCTTCTTCTCTTCCTTCAGATTCTTGAGGGAGATTCCGCGCTTTACGAGCTTTCCATGAATGATATCCTTCACCAGCTTCAGCTTGAAATCATCATCGCCGATCAGCGTGATCTTATCCTCATCGAGAGTGACCGAGCTCTTGCTGCCTTTGAAATCATAGCGCGTACCGATCTCCTTGGACGCCTGATTCACAGCATTTGCCGCTTCCTGCAGATCCGTGCGGCATACCACATCGAATGAATAATCTTTTGCCATTATAGACCTCCTTAGGGGTTGTAGTGACTCTGTGACTAGTGACTGATGACCGGAGATCGAGATCCAATAGGAACCTTCCCCGATGAGCAATATATAAATACCGCTTCCTCATCCTTCTTTTTTACATACCTTATTATTGTACCATACTTTCGTATGAAATTTGAAAATTTCTGAAAATTTCAAATTCAGCCACGCTAAGAAGACGCTGATTGAATCATTGCCAGATTTTACTCTTGAAACTTTATACAAGGCAGGGAATCATCCGACACGAATGGCGAACCATGTAAGGAAGGTGATGACGAAGCCATGTATAAAGCTCCTTCTAAAACCTGCCTCTACCATGGGATCAGCATTTCCTTACATAATCATAAAAAAAGTTGGCAGAAAAAGTCTTTACGTCTTTTCTGCCAACTTTCATATTCACGCCAGAATAAATGCGGTCGTCAAACCCAGCTTATTTCTTCTGCGCGTCTTTTTCTGTTGCGTCTTTTGCTTTCGTCTGCGCTGCGCGAAGATCCGCGATTGCAGCCTTCAGCTCTTCTACTTCCTGACTAAGAGCACTGATCTTTTTCTCCATAGCAGCTTTGGAAGCCGGTGCATGGTTGCTCTGACCGAGTTTCAGGCTTACGCCTGCATTCACCATATTCTCTCCATTGCCGAAGCTGCCACCGACAGAGAACATCGTGTCTTCATTCGGGCGATAGTATGCACCGAGCGCCACGGCACTTGCACCACTGTAGTTGCCATAGCCTGCTGCAAAGTCCCACTTATCCTCCGGGTCGAAATCGAGTGGATGGAGTGCGGCGAGAGCAGCTGCCCCTGCACCGACCTTATTCACGCGATTGTCCAGCTTATCGATTGAATTACCAAGAAGCGAAATATTGCTAGCATTATCCTTTACCAGCTGATTTGTCGCATACAACTGTCCGCCATTCACGGCATCCTTGGAGTTAGCAGTGACTGCGCCTGCTGCTACGCCGGTTACTTTGCCGTCTTTGTCAATAGCAACTTTTGAATTGATGATGGTGTTGCCATCCTGCATATAAATGGAAGCGCCTTTACCATTCACCATTCCTACTACTCCGGAATCGCCATACAGCGCGATTTTAGCCGCACCATTGGAAATGATATTACCACTGACGTTGATACCAGCAAGCTGAGCTCCCTTATCTGCAATAATGTGGTCCTTGGTCGCGATAGAACCAGTTGTCTCAATCGTCCCATTTGTTCCGCTAAGGC